>DASYJJ010000394.1:0-25577 GCA_035996605.1 Rhodanobacteraceae bacterium | reverse complement strand
CGACGCGCTCGCATTCAAGCTCGATCAGCTGCGCGCGCGAATGGCCACGCGCCACTGAGCGCGCGCGCTCAGCACGTCATTGCAGAAACGCGGCGCGGATCGCGTCGAGCAGCGGATCGCGCTGGCCCGGCGGCTGATCGGCGAGATGGCCCTGGCTGATCGTCCAGATGATCGTACCGCCGAGACCCTCTGCGTGAACCAACGCGCCTTTCTGCGCGATCGACTGCTCGTCTTCGTAGCTGACGAAGTTGCAGCCCGCGGCGCCGAGCGGTGCGGCGGATGAAAGGTACGGAACGAGTGCCGTCGTGTCCCACACGCGCACCGTGGGCGTGTAGTAGTTCTCGATGATGTTGGCGAAAGTCATCGTGCCGTCGCCGGCCGAGATGGCGCCGCCATCCTGATGCGGGCCGGTGACGCCTTGCCAGCAATAGCCATAGAACGCCGTGCCGACGCCGAGCGTCGGCGCGGGAACGCCCGAGGCGAGATAGAACAAGACGCTGCTCGACACCGACGAAGGCGTCGTCGGCGTTTCGCCTTGCAGCGCGGAGTTGTGCCAGCTCTGCCAGCCATCCCAGGCGCCGGCCATGTCGTAGGTCATGATGTTGATGCGATCGAACAGCGGCGCGATCTGGCCCCACCACGGATCCGGCGGATCGGAAAAGTTCGAGTTGATCCACGCGACGGGCACCGTCAGGATCGTTCCTGGACGCTGCGTGCGCAATGCTTGCGCGAGTGCTTGGAAGTCGGGCTCGTCGGTGCCTTCGAGCGGTTCCCAATCGAGATCGAGTCCGTCGAAACCGAATTCGTCGACGACGGCGAAAAGATTCGCGACGAACCCCGCGCGATTCGCGTTCGAAGCCGCGCCTCGCCAGCCGTCGATCTCGCCGGCGCCGCCGACCATCAACACCGCCTTGCGGCCGGCTGCGTGCGCAGCGTCCACGGCCGCCTGCGCCCAGATCGGGCCGTTGACATCGTCGATGTCGAAATCGGTAGTCACGCTTCCGTCCGCCAGGGGTCGCGCGCGCCCGACCATCAGGTGCGTGACCGCGCTGAAATCGACTTCACCGATCGGATAAAGATCGCTTTCGTAGCCGACGTAGTAGCCCTCGACCCAGCGCGCGGCGTCGAAACCGTCGGTGAAGATCGTATCGACGGCCTTGACGGCGACCGCGCACGAGGCGCTCACGACGCCCACGCACAGCAGCACTACCCTTTTTAAAGCACGCATCAGCATTCCCCGACGAACTTCTCTTCAAAACAAAAACGTAAAACGACTACGGTGACTGACATCCATCACCAAACCCGCGGCTGCGGGCGCCGAGGTATGCGTCCGGGCCGCCGGCCGACTAAACTTGGCATTCCACGCGGCGGATCGTTCCGTCGCCGCATCGCGACCCGGGTCTTCCGGGGACGCACCGAGAGAATGGCATGAACCAGCTTACCGACATCCTCGACCAGGACCTCGATCCCAGCGAGACGCAGGAATGGACCGACGCGCTGAAAGGCGTCATCAACGCCGACGGCACCGATCGCGCGCACTATCTGCTCGAACGCATGGTCGACGAAACGCGCCGCGCCGGCGGTTATCTTCCGTTCGAGCCAACCACCGAATACGTCAACACGATCCCGCCGCATCTCGAAGTGCGCACTCCGGGTGATCCGGCGATGGAATGGCGCATCCGTTGCCTGATCCGCTGGAATGCGATGGCGATGGTCGTGCGCGCGAACCGCAGACCCGGCGATCTCGGCGGTCATATCGCGAGCTTCGCATCGAGCGCGACGTTGTACGACGTCGGCTTCAATCATTTCTGGCGCGCGCCGAGCGAGAATCATCCGGGCGATCTCGTCTTCCATCAGGGTCATTCGAGCCCGGGCATCTACGCGCGTTCGTATCTGGAAGGACGCATCGACGAGCAGCAACTCGATTTCTTCCGCATGGAAGTCGCCGGGCAAGGACGCGGCCTTTCCTCATATCCGCATCCGTGGCTGATGCCCGAATACTGGCAGGTGCCGACCGTCTCGATGGGCCTCGGCCCGATCCAGGCGATCTATCAGGCGCACTTCTGGAAATATCTCGAAAACCGCGGATTGATTCCGCCGAGCGATCGCAAGGTGTGGTGTTTCATCGGCGACGGCGAATCGGACGAACCCGAATCGCTCGGCGCGATCTCGCTCGCGGGCCGCGAAGGACTCGACAACCTCATCTTCGTCGTCAACTGCAATCTGCAGCGGCTCGATGGTCCAGTGCGCGGCAACGGCAAGATCATCCAGGAACTCGAAGGCGTGTTCCGCGGCGCCGGCTGGAACGTGCTGAAGGTGGTCTGGGGCAGTTATTGGGATCCGCTGCTCGCGCGCGATACGAAAGGCACGTTGCGCAAGCTGATGATGGAAACCGTCGACGGCGAATACCAGAACTGCAAGGCGTTCGGCGGCGCGTACACGCGCGAGCATTTCTTCGGCAAGTATCCCGAGACGCGCGAGATGGTCGTCAATCTTTCCGACGACGACATCTGGCGGCTGAATCGCGGCGGCCACGATCCGCACAAGGTGTTTGCGGCGTATCACGTCGCGGTCAACACCAAGAACATGCCGACCGTGATTCTCGCCAAGACGGTCAAGGGCTATGGCATGGGCGCGGCGGGCGAGTCGCAGAATCCGACCCACCAGCAGAAAAAACTCGACAACGAAGCCGTGCGCGCGTTTCGCGATCGCTTCCACATTCCGGTGGCGGACGACAAGGTCGACGACGTGCCGTACTACCATCCTGGCAAGGATTCGCCGGAAGTGCAGTACATGATCGAGCGGCGCAACGCGCTCGGCGGATTCCTGCCGCAGCGGCGTGCGAAAAGCGCGTCGATCGCCGTGCCCGATCTTTCCGCGTTCGAGCAGATCCTCAAGAGCACCGGTGATCGCGAAATCTCGACGACGATGGCGTTCGTGCGCGGCATGAATCTCTTGCTGCGCGACAAGCAGGTTGCACCGCGACTGGTGCCGATCGTCGCCGACGAAGCGCGCACGTTCGGTATGGAAGGCATGTTCCGCCAGATCGGCATCTATGCGCCGTTCGGCCAGAAATACAAGCCGGTCGACGCGGATCAGTTGATGTATTACCGCGAAGACCAGAAAGGCCAGGTGCTGCAGGAGGGCATCACCGAGCCCGGCGCGATGTCGGCATGGATGGCGGCGGCGACGAGCTATTCGGTAAGCAACGTGCCGATGCTGCCGTTCTATATCTATTACTCGATGTTCGGTTTCCAGCGCGTCGGCGATCTCGCGTGGGCCGCGGGCGACATGCGCGCGCGTGGGTTCCTTGTCGGTGGAACCGCGGGCCGGACAACGTTGAACGGCGAGGGCCTGCAGCACGAAGACGGTCATTCGCACCTCGCCGCCGGCGGAATTCCGAATTGTCGTGCGTACGATCCGACCTTCTCGTATGAGATTGCGGTGATCCTGCAGGACGGCGTGCGCCGCATGCTGAAGGAGCAGGAAGACGTCTATTACTACGTCACCGTGATGAACGAGAACTACGCGCATCCGGACATGCCGCGCGGAGCCGAGCCCGACATCATCAAGGGCATGTATCTGTTCAAGGACGGGACCTCGGACAAGGTCGCGAACGGCAAGGGCAAGGGCAAGAACATTCCGTGCGTGCAGTTGCTCGGCTCCGGCACGATCCTGCGCGAAGTGATCGCGGCGGCCGAACTCCTCGACAAGGAATTCGGCATCGTCAGCGATATCTGGTCCTGCCCGAGTTTTTCGGAACTGCGTCGCGACGGCTTCGATGTCGAGCGCTGGAATCGCCTGCATCCGATGGAAAAGACGGCGCGCAAAGCACACGTCACGGCGAGCCTGGACGGCCGCCCCGGCCCTGCCATCGCGGCAACCGATTACGTGCGCGAATACGCCGATCAGATCCGCGCGTTCATGCCCGATGGCAAGCGTTATCTCGTGCTCGGCACGGACGGCTTCGGGCGCAGCGACACGCGCGCAAACCTGCGGGCTTTCTTCGAGGTCGACCGCTACTGGATCGCACACGCTGCGATCGCAGCGCTCGCCGCCGAAGGCAAGATGAATCCGGAGGATGTCGCGCGTGCGATCCGGCAGTGGAAGCTCGATCCGGAAAAACCGAATCCGACAACGGTGTGACGCCGGCGCGGCGCGATGTTGCGCCCGTACTGGAATCCTGCGACGCGAACGCAGTGCTTTTTCGCGATAAGCAACTTCGCGTACGGGATCGACGCGCGTTGAGGCGGTGATGCCAATACTTCAGCACGGCTTGCCGCGCGCACCGTGTCTCGACCGCGGGACGAGAAAGTCGGAGATCGAGCATGCGTATCGCTCATCGTGAACGTCACCGCTCCGGGCGCATCGGTTGGTTGCGCGCGGCGGTCCTCGGCGCAAACGACGGAATTCTTTCGACGGCGAGCCTCATCGTCGGCGTCGCCGCCGCAAACGCGGATCATGGCGCCGTCTTGACCGCCGGTGTCGCAGGTCTCGTCGCAGGTTCAATGTCGATGGCGGCCGGCGAATACGTTTCGGTCAGCTCGCAGCTCGACACTGAGCATGCCGATCTCGCACGTGAGCGCGCCGAACTTGCGAGCGATGTCGAAAGCGAGCGCGCTGAACTCGCCGGAATCTACGTCCGGCGTGGCCTCGATGCGGCGCTCGCGCGCGAGGTCGCCGAACAGCTGATGGCTCACGACGCACTCGGCGCACACGCGCGCGACGAGCTCGGCATCTCCGAGATCAGCACGGCGCGCCCGGTGCAGGCGGCGCTGACATCGGCCGCGACATTCGCCGCCGGATCCGCGCTGCCGCTGGTTGTCGCGATCATCGCGCCGGGCGCAGCGATCGCCTGGGGAGTCAGTGTCGCATCGCTCGTGTTTCTTGGGTTGCTCGGCGCGATCGCCGCGAGAACCGGCGGCGCTTCGATCGCGAAGGGCGCCTTGCGCATTGCGTTCTGGGGCGCTCTTGCGATGGCGGTGACTGCAGGCGTCGGCAAGCTGTTCGGCGCGGTCGTTTGAAGTCGCCCGGGTTGCAACGAAATGCGTTCCCGCCCGCGATCGGCAGTGCCCATCGCGCCGTCGACGGATGATTGGCGAAATCCGCCGGACCTGCATCGATACGGGCCGGGCGCGAACGCGCGGAGCACTGCCCGCGCAAACCTGGATGAAGCTCTGCGTAACTGCGGGCGGTTCGCCGATTGACGGGGCGCACAAGCGCTTCGATGATGCACGGATGCTCCGCTGGCGCGCCATCGTTTTCCTTCTGCTCTCGCTGGTCGCATTGCGCGGCTTCGCTCAGGAAGCCGATTCCGCGAAGTTCTTCGACGGCGCGCAGCAGCAGATCGCCGACATTCGCAAGCGACTCGGCACCGAAGTCGACGAGACCAAGGTCGGCGACTTCCGCGATATCGCAAACTCGATCGCCACTTCGGCGGATGCGCTCGCGGCCGATCGCGCGCCCAAGCTCGACGCGCTCGATGCGCGCATCGCCGAACTCGGCCCGGCGCCGGCCCAGGGTGGCCCAACCGAAGCGACGGACATCGCCGCGCAGCGCACGGCGCTCGGCAAACAGCGCACCGATCTCGACGCGGAGATCAAACACGCCAAACTCATTTCGGTAGATGCGCAGCAGCTCATCGGCGAGATCGCCGAGGCGCGGCGCTCGAATTTCCAGGCGCGCCTTTCGCAGCGGACTCCTTCGCCGCTGGCGCCGGCATTCTGGAAGAGTGTCATCGGCAGCAGTATCGAAGACCGCGCGCGGCTCACCACTCTGCTGAGCGGAGTCGTCTATGCGGTGGCCGACGGTTTCGCGCCCGACAACCGCGTTTTCGCGATCATCGGCATCGTGGTGGGATTTGTGCTGATCGTGTTCGGGCGTTTGTGGGCCGAACGCGCACTAATACGCTTGACTGCCGACCGCGTGCCACAGGGGCGCCTGCGCCGATCCGCGCTCGCGCTGGCAGTGGTGATCGTCGCGACTGTTTTCACCGGGCTCGGCGCGGAAGCGATCGTGGTCGGCCTTGACTGGCAGAACTCATTCAGCGGAGCCGAGGAGCAGCTGGCGCATTCGCTCGTCCTTGCGGTGTTCTTCGGCAGTTTCGTCGCGGGACTCGGTCGCGCGCTGCTGTCTTCGGGGCGGCCTTCGTGGCGGTTGCCGCAGATCCCGGACGAAATGGCAATCGCCTTGGCGCCGTTCCCGTGGCTGTTCGGAGCCGCGAGTGCGCTCAGCATCATGCTTCGGCGGATCAACAACGTCGCCGGAGCGAGCCTGGCGGCGACCGTCGCGGCGAGTTTCGTCAGCGCCGTTGTCTACGGCGCGCTTGTCGTGTGGGCGTTGCTGCGTATCCGGCGGGGTCGCCGGAACGCCGCGGCAGAGCGCAAGGCGGATGAGGCGCCGCCGAGTCCGTCGGTATGGAGCAATCTCGTCATAGCGGCGCTCTGGCTGGCCGCTTTGACCGCACTCGTCGCCGCTTTGATCGGGTTCATCGCATTCGCGCAATTCATCGCCGCGCTGATCGTGCGCGCGCTCATCGTCGGCGGCTCGTTCTACCTGCTCGTGCACGTCATCGAAGACCTTTCCTTCACTCTCGTTTCGATTCGCCAGCGCTGGATGCGCGAAACGCTCGGCATGCACACGCGAACGCTGGATCAAGTCGCGGTCGTGCTCTCCGGTGCGTTCCGTGTCGTCGCATTCCTCTTCGCGGTCTCGCTTGTTTTTGCCGGCTTCGGCAGCGGCCGCGCCGAGCTTTCCAACCTCGGCGCGCAGATCGGATCGAGCCCACTCAAGGTCGGCGAATTCGCGATTACTCCCGATGCGGTTTTGGGAGCGATCGCGGTGTTCCTGGCGGGTCTGGTCGTCTTGCGTGGGCTGAAGCGCTGGCTCAGCGATCGCTACCTGCCGACGACGGGGCTCGACCCCGCCATGCGCGCTTCGGTGACAACACTGCTCGGCTATGTCGGTGGCGTCATCGTGTTCGCGTTCGCGCTGTCGGAGCTTGGCCTCTCGGTCGAGCGCATCGCGTGGATCGCGAGCGCGCTTTCGGTCGGCATCGGTTTCGGCCTGCAGGCGGTCGTGCAGAATTTCGTTTCCGGCTTGATCCTGCTCGTCGAGCGGCCGGTCAAGGTTGGCGATTGGGTAACGCTCGGTGATATCGAGGGCGACATCCGCCGCATCAACGTGCGCGCGACCGAGATCCAGATGGGCGATCGCTCGACGATGATCGTGCCCAATTCGGAACTCATCACCAAGACCGTGCGCAACGTGACTTTGGCGAATTCGCAGGGTCGCGTGCGCGTGCGCCTGCCGATGCCGCTCGACACCGACGCCGATGCGGTGATCAGGGCGATGACTACGGCGTTCAGGAGCAACTCGGCCATCCTCGGGAATCCGGCGTTGTCCGTCACGCTCGATGGCATCGAGAACGGCGCGCTGCTCTTCATTGGCGTCGCGTTCATCGACGATCCGCGGCAGGCCGGCGCGATTCGCAGTGACGTCCTGCTCGACGTTCTCGCTCGTCTTCGGGACGCGGGAATTCGCATGGTCGCTCCGCAGGAACTCAATTTGCAGAGGCCCGGCAGGGAGCCGGATTCGGGCACGGTTCCTCAAGGCTAGTTCGGCCACCCATTGCGGCTGGGCGCGCCACGATGCGTGGGACGCACGAACGCGACATGAAATACGCAAGGCGCGCCGCCGGTCTCATCGGCATCCCAATCGCGAGAGAACGCCATGTTCCGTCACCTTTTCACCGCTGCTTTGATGTCCTGTGCCGTCGCGTTTTCGGCCGGCGCAACCGCCGCGGAAGCAACCGGCGCTGCGCCGGCATCGAACACGGAGACGCTGACGCTCGGCGGCGGCTGCTTCTGGTGCCTCGAAGCGATTTTCAGCGAGCTCAAGGGGATCGAGCGCGTCGACTCGGGATTTTCGGGCGGCCATGTTGCGAATCCGAGCTACGAGCAGGTTTCCGACGGCGGCACCGGTCATGCCGAAGTCGTGCAGATCACGTTCGATCCGGGCGTCATCAGCCGCGACACGATCCTGAAGGCGTTCTTCACGATCCACGATCCGACCACCGTGAACCGGCAGGGCGCAGATGTCGGCGCGCAGTACCGCTCGATCGCGTTCTATCGCAACGACGAGCAGAAGGCAGCCATCCAGAGGGCCATCAAGGAAACGGGCGACAGCCACGAGTGGGACGGCGCGATCGTCACCGAAGTCGTTCCGTTCGTCGCGTTCTACAAGGCCGAGGACTACCACCAGCAGTATTTCAAGCTGCACGGCGAGAACCCGTACTGCCAGCTCGTCATCGCGCCGAAGGTCGCAAAATTCCGCAAGGAGTTTCGCTCGTTGCTGAAGACCTGAACGTCTGCAGTCCAGCCCGCTTTTCGCCGGCGACGTTCGCGGATGCGAGCGTCGTTGCGCTGCGAGGTTCCCGATCATCGAACGAAAACGGCGCGATAACGCGAATGTGATGATTTGTCGCCCGTCATCGCGCATCATCGGATGTGGCCGCGGGCACCATCGCTGACTTGAATCATCGCGATGCCCGCGGATCAATAACGCATCCGTTCGAGGTATCCCTGATGAGCTCGCGTTGCCTCCCGTTCGTTTCACCGATGTTCGCATTTGCGCTGACCACTGCCTCCGCGGCATCGGCGCCAACCCCGTTGGCATCATTCGTTCCGCACTCGGATTCCCCGGGCGCCGCTGACCTGCGCAGCGATGCGCGCGGCGTGCGTGCACGTGCGCAGGGCTTCGCGAATGCAACACACACGAAAGCCCCCACCGGAACGGGAAACTGGAGTCTGCTCGGACCGCCCGGCGGAGACGTGGCCGATGTCGCCGCATCGCCGACGCAGCCGGGCGTCGTGCTCGCAGGCATCGCGCCCGGCGGCAGCTGGGGCGGCACGATGTATCGCTCGACGGACGATGGCGTGACATGGGCACCGGTAACCGATCTTGCCAACACCAGCGTGCACCGCATCGCGTACGCACCGGACGGCACCGTGTTCGCGGCGACTCAGGACGCGATCTGGACCAGCGCCGACGATGGCGCGACATGGACGCATCACGTGCTCGGTATCGTGGATCCGAACAACGACGAAGTCTTTTCAATTGCGATCGATCCTTCGAATGCGCAGACCATCTGGGCCGGTGTCACGGACGCGGGCGGCGGGCAGCCGGTCAATCTCATCCGCTCGATTGATGGCGGAACGAGTTGGCAAGATCTCACGCCGCCGCACAGCGCGCCGATGATCGGCTCCGGCATCGCAATCGATCCGAACGATTCGAACACGGTGATCGCGGTGTTCCGCGGCGATTTCGGCGGCGGCGAAGTCTGGGTGACCACCGACGGCGGCACTATCTGGAACGACCGCTCGGCAGGTCTTCCGGGCAATCCGGTCAATGCGGTGGTCTACGACGGCACGCGTCTCCTCGTCGCCGGCGGACAGAATTTCGGTTCGGAACTGTTCGGGCTCTACACATCACCCGATCTCGGCGTGACCTGGACCGCACTCGACGACGGCACCTGGCCGCTGCTTGTCGCGACCGGCATCGCGGTCGATCCGAACGATTCTCAGACGATTCTCGTGTCCACCGACGGCGCCGGCATCAACCGCACGACCGACGGCGGAACGAGCTGGGATACCGGAATCGGAGGAACCGGCGCGCTTGCGCTGCAATCAATCCGCTTCGAACCCGGCAGTTCGTCGAATCTCTTCGCCGGCGCGAGCTCGCTTGGCGTGTTCAAGTCGACCGACGGCGGCGACAATTTCGCCGGATCTTCGAGCGGAATTTCCGAGCTGTCGCTGTATTCGATCGCGACAAGCCCGACCGATCCGCTGCAAGTCGCGGTCGCATTCCAGGGCAGCAACAACGGCGGCGTTTTTAGCTCGGCCGATGGCGGCGTCACGTGGCTGCTGGAAACCGCGCCGCCAACGCGCTACAGCAAGGTCGGCTACGCGCCGGATGGCACGCTGTATGCGATTTCGAGCGGTCCATCCACAGTTGCGCCCGAAGGCTTGTATCGTCGCGAAACCGACGGCAGCTGGACGAGTCTCGGTCCCGATCAAGGCCCGCTCTACGAATCCGATCTCGCGGCGCTTCGTTTCAGCATCAACAACCCGCAGTTGATCCTGCTCGGCGGAGCGGACTTCGGCGTCGCCGGCAATGCGGTGACGGTGTGGCGCACGATCGACGGCGGCGGACAATGGACGAAAGTCTACGAAGGCCGCGGCGGCGACTTCACGACCGACATCGAGATCGTCGAGGACGGCACCGACCAGAACATGGTCGCGTCCTACGACGGGTACACCGATCCGAATCAGGGTGGTGCGTTCAACTCGATCGACGGCGGCGCGACCTGGAATCTCGCGCTGAATGGCCTGCCGGATTTTGCACGGCTGCCGCGTCTTTGCACGTCGCCGGCCAATCCGCAGAGGGTCTATATGTCCGCGTGGCTCGATTTCAGCCATGGCACCGTGTTCCATACCGAAGACGCCGGCGCGAGCTGGACATCGACGAATTGGACCGGCGATCTGATTGCCGACATCGCCTGTGATCCGGCCGATGCGAACGTCTTGTACGTTGCGCAATCGAGCGGTGCGCCCGCTGCGCGTTCGGATGATCGCGGCGTCACGTTTACTCCGTTCGATACGGGGCTCGACAACGCCGGCACGCCGCGTGATCTTGCGGTCACCTCGGACACCGCCGCGCCGCAGCTGCTGATGGCCACAAGCAAAGGCAGCTACACGACGCCGATCCCGGCCGGTGTTACCGACAGAATCTTCGCGGACGGATTCGACGGCCAGCCGTAGCAGAAACGACAACGGCGCACATCGGCGCCGTTGTCGTGCTTTGATTTCACGATCGCGCGCGCCGATGCAACGACTTGGCGCGCGCGGCTTTCGGCGCGGCCCATCGGCAACGAATGGGCGTTGTTCGCGCATTGCGTGAATGCTGATGCTGGGTTCGCACTCGTCAGGAGCGACCCGATGCGCAGCGCCGGCCTGGTCTTCGGTACCGTCTTCGGACTTTCGATCGCAGTCGCACTTCGTTTCGCGCATGCCGCGACCGTCATCGCGCCCGACGTCGAGCTCATTCCGGGAATCTTCATCGCCGGCGCGCAGCCCGACGGCAATACGATCGTGTTCAAAGGAACCGAAGGCCTGATCGTCTTCGACACTGGACGTCATCCGGAGCACGCGCAGCAGGTCATCGACTTCGCGAACGCCTCGAAGCAGCCGGTTGCTGCGATCGTCAACAGTCACTGGCATCTCGATCACGTCGGCGGCAACCTGCGCCTGCGCCAGGCATTTCCCGGCGTGCGCGTCTATGCGAGTACGGCGATCGAAGACGCGATGCACGGGTTTCTCGCGAACTATCGCGCGCAGCTCGAAGACGCGATCAAACAAGCCGGCGGCGAGGAGGCCAAGACGGCTTCGTGGCGCTCCGAGATCGCACTCATCGACGCGGGTCCGGTGCTGTTTCCGGACGAGCGTATTTCGGAAAGCTCGCCACGCACGATCGCCGGACGGAAGTTCCGCGTCGGCTTCGAGAACCACTCTGTAACGGCGGGCGACGTCTGGCTGTTCGATCCTGCGACGCGCGTGCTCGCTTCGGGCGATCTCGTCACGTTACCGGCGCCGCTGTTCGACACCGCCTGTGCAGCGCACTGGCGCGCGGCGCTCGGCAGACTCGCCGCGGTCGATTTCACGATACTCGTGCCCGGCCACGGCGCATCAATGACGCACGCCGATTTCGCGACTTATCGTCGTGCGTTCGATCGACTGCTCGATTGCGCAGCCGGCAAGGCCACTAAACACGTTTGCATCGATGGCTGGATGCACGACGCAGACGCGCTGATCCCGTCGAACGACAAAGCGCTTGCGCGCTCCTTACTTGATTACTACATGGACAACAATCTTCGCGGCAACGCGGCCTTAGACACCAAGCTGTGCGCGGACTCATTCTGATTCGCAGGGACGCGCCTTGCGCGAGACGGCGAATCTCTGCGACGGTTGTCGATCAGTCGAACGCGCTGGCGAAGATTACGTCCTGAATCTCAAACGCGCCAATGTCAGGATTCGTCCCGTAGATCCTCGGACTTCCGATGACGTCGAAATTACCGGGCGAAAAGAAAATATTTCCAGTGCTGCCGGCGTCACGTAGCGGTGACGTGTCCTGCAGAGAGAAGTCGGGGTTGAACATCGGATTTATAGAAAGCAAGTTCACGGCCTGAGTGTTGGCCGCTTCGTCTAGATTACCGAGATCGTCGTTGACCATCGATGTCATCGCAGGGATACCGATGTTGATATCCCCGCCCGAGTTTCCCCAAAAAATGCTATTGGCGACTAGTGCTACGCAAGCCGGCGTGCTTATACGCACGCCGGGCTGCGAGGACGCGTTCTGCGTGAAGGTCGAGTTGACGACCTCCATGCAAAGGTTATTGATTGCGACGCCTGAGAAGCCGATGGGGGACATGCCAGCGAATGAAGCATTCGACTCAAATAATGAGTTCTGCACGACCAGCGTCCCGCTGGACGCGCCAAAAAAAATTGCCGCGTTGGCGAGGCTGCTGTTGCCAGAAAATATGGAATTGTAGATATATAAGTTGCCGGTTGAATTGGCGAGCCCACCAATAATGACGGGCACGGAATGCTGATTGTTGCTTACGGTGTTGCGGACGGTGATGGACTTAAGATTGATCGATCCTGCGCCGTCGGGAAGGGTGAGGCTGAGGTGTCCACCGTCAAGAACGGTCTGCCGGGCATCGGGCGATGAGGGGGGCACTTCGCAAGGGTTGCTAAAAAACTCGGAATATCCGCCTTCGATAGTGAGGCTCCGCTGTTCGACGCTTGGATAGTATGAAAGTGTGTCGGCATCCGAGAGGTAATATTGCCCGGTTTCGACCTCGATCAGATCGTCCTCTCCATTTTGCTCGGCGGTCGCCAGCGCGGCTTTCAGGCCAACGACGTCCCCGGAATGAACGCAGATTGTGGCGGCGTGGACATGCCCCCCCGAAGCCAATGCAAGCAGCAATAGCGACCGAATCGATTTCGCATTCGTAAGTAAGGTTGGAAGCGCTAACGTAGTGCCGACAGCCGACTTTCGCATGGCAACAGGACTCCAGAGAGTTGAAGTGTCCATACGAGTTATGACATTGAAACCGGACATTCCGACAGGATGCCGTCGAGGCGGGTTCCGAGGTCCGATGCAGCGTGTTCCGCTTGCAATGCCTATCGTGCGACGTGCGCACCTCCGCGTCACGGAAACGTCGCACCCTGCGTGCGGCCGTGCAGGGTCGTCACGTCGTAGCTGTTTTCCTTGTCGCGAAATTCGCGGAGCGTCGCGTCCGCGGTGCGGCTGAGGTCCTTCTTGAGCGTGTCGCAATCGCGCGCCGGCGGTATTTTTCCGGTGCGCGTTTCGATTTCATGCGCGGCGGTCACCGCGATCTCGCGATGTCCGTCCTCGTGTTTTCGCAATGCCGCGGCAAATGTGTTCCAGTGTTCGACAAGCTCCGGCGCTGCGCTCGATGGCGCTTTCCAGCGCGGAAGGCTCATGTCCACGTCGAGCTCGATGGCCGTACTCGAAAGACGACAGCTACCGCGGGCCGATTCGACGCGGAAGCTCCAGCGCAGCTTCCAGTGCGTGTAGCCGGAAAAAAAGTGATCGCCGCTGGCGTGCGCGTAGGGGAGCTGTTTCAACGCGGATGCCAGCGCCTGTTCGGTGTCGCCGGAAATATCGTGATATTCGACGGTGTCGTGAATCGACGGACCTTCGCTTTCGGCGCATTCGCCGGGCACTGAGGCGAAACAGAGGAGGAGCGCGACGATTTCCGTTCTCCACACGGCGCCCGCAACGCGGTCGGCTCAGACTCGGGCCTTGTGCGCAATCATGCGGCGGGATTCGCCGCGGTGCGGCGGCCTTTCTTTGCGTTGGCGACAGCCATAGGCGGAATGGCTGCTGGATCCAATCGCGTCGCGACGTGAGCCACGTCTGCAGCGTCGGTCGTTGCGCGAAACGTTGCCGCCTCTTCGAGCAGCCATTCGCGGAAAGCACGGAACGAAGCGTGCTCGCGCGCGCGTTGCGGATACACAAGGTAATGCGCGTAACGCGCGCGAAGCCGCTCGGGAAACAGCGCGACCAGCATCCCGCTCTCGATCAGCGGGCGAACCATCGTCATGCGTCCGAGCGCAATGCCAATGCCTTCAACCGCCGCGCGCTGGCGCGTTTCCGAATCGCTGAAGCTGGCGACGAAACGCTTCGGCGCGGCGCCACCGAATTTCTCGAACCAGTGCGGCCAGGGATCCTCGGGGCAGAGAAGAGGCCAATCGGCAAGTTCTTCGATGCGCGGCCGCTTGCGTCCGGCGAGCAGCGCGGGGCTTGCGACCGGCGTCAGCCATTCTTCGAAGAGGAGCTCCGAGGTCACGCCGTCCCATTGTCCCGGACCGTAGCGCAGCGCCGCATCGAATCGGCAGTCGGCGAAATCGACGACGTCGATGGATGAATCGAGGTTGAGCTCCAGATCCGGGTGGCGCGCGACGAAGTGAGGCAGCCGCGGCATCAGCCAGCCGGTTGCCATCGAGGGCATCGCGCTCAGACTCAGCACGTTGTCGCGACGCGTACGCAGCGGACGCAGCGCGCTGTCGATCGCATCGAGATGAGGCGCGACGCGATCGAGCAGCAAGGCGCCTTCCGGGGTGAGCGTGAGCCCGCGCGGACCGCGCTTGAAGAGGCTGTAGCCGAGCCTCTGCTCCAGCGCGCGAACCTGGTGACTCAGTGCGCTCACGGTGAGGTGCAGGCGCTCGGCGGCGCGCGTCAGGTTCTTCGCGCGGGCGGCGCTCACGAAGACCTGGAGGGCGTTGAGAGGAGGGCGTTCCATCTTGAATAAACCTCAAGTCAGAGTATCAAACATGTCGCTACTGAAAGCGCTCTACACCGCGTATCTTCTCGCTCCAGGGTAGTTGATGCAAGCAGAGGAGAACGCCGTCATGTTGAGAGAATTTAATCGCATCGCGCGCGAAATGCTGTTCCTGCACGGCCATCTCACCCGTCCGCGGGACTGGGCCGAGAACGCCCCGGCAGACCTCAATCCGGGTTCCGGGCGAGGCGAGCGCAAGCTCACCAGGAAGGGCTCGGGCTCAAGCCGAATCACTGCGACTGCCGCTGTGTGCGGAGTGGTGCTTCCGACGCGGCTGATCGTCGGTCAGTTCCGCTGAGGCGACGAAAATGAACCGCGTGCTCGTGATCCCCAAGTCCGACAACCTGACGCTGCTCGCGGCAGGTTTCGCCATCGTCGTCTGGTCATCCGCATTCGCGGCGATCGCGTATGGGCTTGCGGTGTTCACGCCGGCAGAACTTTCGCTGCTGCGGTTCCTGATCGCATCGGCCGTGCTCGCGGTGCCGGTCGCGGTCGGCGCAATCAAGCTGCCGCCGATCCGCGACTGGCCCGCGATTCTGTTGCTCGGAATTGTAGGCATCACCGTTTACCAGTTGACGCTCGGCTACGCGATGACGCGCATTTCGGTGGGCGCCGCTGCGGTCGTGATCGCGCTCGCACCCGGCGTCACCTCGGCGCTGGCTGCGCTCCGGCTCGGCGAGCGGATTTCGAGGAGCACGCTGGCCGGGCTCGGCGTCGCGTTCGGTGGTGTCGTGTTGATCACGGTGGGTGCAGGCCGCACGGTGCGCTTCGAGCCGATGACGTTGCTCGCGCTCGTGGCGGTGGTGGCGACGAGCATCTATTTCGTATGGCAGAAGCCGCTGCTCGCACGCACCGGCGCGGCGGGAACGCTGGGCTTCACCGTTGCCAGCATCTTTGCCGGCACGATCGGCTTGCTGCCGTTCGGCTTGAATCTTCCGGCCAAGCTTGCATCGGTGCCGGCGGCGCAGATCTGGTCGGCGGCCTACCTCGGTGTCGTTCCTACGATCCTTGGATATCTTTGCTGGAATTTCGCGTTGTCGCGTGCGCCAGCGTCGAAGGTTTCGAGCTTTCTCTATGTGCAGCCGCTGGTGGCATCGGCGATCGCGTGGGTCTGGCTTGGCCAGGTACCCGGTGTCCTGACCGCGATCGGCGGCGCGCTTGCAATCGGAGGCGTCGTGCTGACCGTGCGTTCGTCGCGAAGCGTGGCGCAACCGACGCGCGCGCCAATCCTCGTTGCGAAGAATCCCGGGACTCTGTCGACATCGCGCCCCTGCGCGCAGACTTGAGCTCACCGAGCGGAGCGGCCGGGAGATCACCCAAGTAGGGAATTTCCAGGCCACCTTTTTTGCACTCTCGGGCGTGAAGCCCGCGTGCATTGCCGCCCGCGGCGACCCTGTAAAGAAGTACAGGTTTTGCTTTACGCAATTCCGGACTATTTCTGGCCCTGCAGGCGCCGCAAGGTGCAACGCAAATGAGCAGTCTCCGTTCGTTCCACGGGTTCCACCCGGAAGTTTCGCCGACCGCGTATGTCGACCCGGCCGCCCACGTCATCGGTCACGTCGCGGTCGGTCACGATTCTTCGATCTGGCCGGGCGCAGTGGTGCGCGGCGACGCTCATCGAATTCGCATCGGCGAGCGCACCAACATCCAGGACCACGCGTCGCTGCACGTCACCCATGACACGCAGTACACGCTCGGCGGTTTCGCACTCTCGATCGGCTCGGACGTGACCATCGGCCACGGCGCAGCATTGCACGGTTGCACGGTGCAGGACGCGAGCCTGATCGGCATGAACGCGACGATCCTCGATGGAACCTTGATCAAGCGCCATGCGCTGGTGGGTGCCGGAGCGGTCGTCGCGCAGGGACGCATCGTCGGGGAAGGCGAGCTCTGGCTCGGAAATCCCGCGCGCTGCGTTCGACTCCTGAGTGCGGATGAAATCCAGCAGATCTATTACGCGGCACGCCAGTACGTGAAACTGAAAGCGCAGTACCTCGCTCCCGAACGCGAAACCGCTCGTGGCAAATTCGAGTTCGAACGGCGCGCCGCGGCGGCGATGTAACCTGCCGCGACACTACTCGCGGCCGCCGTCGAGCGCGGGCGAAGAATCGAAAAGTTCCGGCTGCGGCAACGCTTCTGCATCGCGGAAATTGCCGAGCCCGACGCCAACCAGGCGATAGAGCGTCGTCGGCGACAGGTTGACGTGGGCGCGCAACGCGGTCGCGATGTCGGCGATCTGCGCGCCTGATCGCGGCGGATCCGGCGGAGTATGGCTGCGCGTCAGGATGCGGAACTCGCGCGTCTTGAGTTTCAGCACCACGGTGCGGCCGACGCGTTCCGTGCCGCGCGCCGCCGTCCATACTTTCGTCGCGAGCTCGCGGATCTTCGTCTCGATCGAGTCGAGAGGAACATCGTGCTCGAACGTATCCTCGGCCGAAATCGACTGTGTCGGCCGATCGGGTTTGACTTCGTTGTGATCGATGCCGTGCGCGAGCTCCGAAAGACGCCGCCCATAACGACCGAAGCGATGCTCCAGCTCGCCGACGTTCCACGCCGCGAGCTCACCGACCGTGCGGATGCCGAGCGCGCCGAGTTTGCCGTCCATGACCTTGCCGACGCCATGGATGCGCGAGACCGGCAGCGGATGAAGAAACGATTCGATCTCTTCCGGACGGATCACGAACAGCCCGTCGGGTTTGCGCCATTCCGAAGCGATCTTGGCGAGGAACTTGTTCGGCGCGACGCCCGCCGATGCGGTCAGCGCGAGTTCCTCGCGTATCGAAGCCCGAATCGATTTCGCAACCGCGGTAGCCGACGAAAGACCCGACAGCGTTTCGGTAACATCGAGATACGCCTCATCGAGCGAGAGCGGCTCGACGAGCGGCGTGTGACGCAGCAGGATCTCGCGCACCGATCGCGATGCCGTGCGATATCGCGTGAAATCCGGCGGCACGAATACCGCGTCCGGACAGAGCCGCTCCGCGCGCGCCGCGGGCATTGCCGAGCGCACGCCAAACGTGCGCGCCTCGTAAGATGCCGCGCAAACCACCGAACGCTGCCCGCGCCACGCCACGATGACGGGACGCCCGCGCAATGCCGGGTCGTCGCGCTGTTCAACGGACGCGTAGAACGCGTCCATGTCGATGTGGACGATCTTTCGCATGCGTCAAGCGACGATGGTGTTGCTTCGCGCGGCCACGACGTGCGGGAGTGTAACGCGCACCGGCGCCAGGTTTTTCGCGTGCCGACGCAACCGGTCGGCGCGCTGACGTGGAGCGGCAGCGAATGCATGTCGATCCGACGCCGACCACCACGGGAACAGAATCCGGCCTGTCGGCGTTTTCCTACACAGCCGCGGGCTGCACGCGGATGGTGCGCAACGAGCGTCCTGAACATGATGCGCCCACCCATTGAATGCGGAGCTTGCCGGATGCGCCACTCGAATCTCGACGGTTACAGAGGCATCGCCATTGGCGCCGCGATGATGTGCGCGGCGTTGTGCGGGTTGGTGCGCGTTGCACACGCGGATTTGGTCTACAAATGTCGAAACGCGGATGGCCTGGTCGCCTTCCAGGATCATGCCTGCACGCACGCGCAGTCCGAATCACGCGTCGACATCGCGCCCGCGCCGCCGGCATCGCCTTCGCCCGACTATGGCCGTGCCTCGCACGAGGACAACTCGCCGCGAGCGCATGCACCATCCAGGACGCACGGACAAGCCGCAGACCGGCGCGAACCGGTCTCCTACGAATGCCGCGCGGCGAACGGCGATATCTTCTATCGCCATGGCACGTGTCCCAAGCAGATCACCGCGGATGGCGCGGGCGCGAAAGGCCGCAGGCGCTCCGATGCTGCGCAGACGTTCGCCGTGTCCGGCGAGGCGCTTCCTCGCAGTGAAGCCTGTCGACGGATGGCTCGCACGAGTCGCTCGGGGCACGAACGCGACGATGGTGTGTCGACATACGATCGCAATCTCGGCCGCGATCCTTGCCGGTATCTTTGACCTCGATGCGCGCCCCGCGCGGATCGGACGCAACGGCGCGTGAACACTGCGCCGCTGCATTCAGGCCACAGCATGCGGGCTGCGCGCTCCATGCAGCCCGATGTACGATGTGCCTCGTGCCGCCGAACTGGAACGGTTTCATGCGTGCTCGCGCATTTTCCCCCGGGTTTCCTGTGCTCGCCGCGGTGCTGATCGCCGCGTGTTCTGGCAACAATCCTTCCGCTCCCGCCGCGGCGCCGGTGCTGACGGTGGACCGCGCGCAAGCTGCGAAAAGCATCGACATGTACCACCAGTTGTTGCAATCGAAGTCATACGAGCTCGCGGCGCCGATCGGGCAGGAGATCGTCGCGAAATATCCAAGCAGCTCCGAAGCGAAGGAAGTGCAGCAGACGCTTGCGGACACCGTCGCCAAGGCCAATGCAATCACCGCGCGCCGCCGGTTGGAACGGTTGTGGATCTATCAGTCCGGCAAGGAATCCGGCGGCCAGCAGACCACCGCATCGATCTACAGCAGCGAACCCGTAAGCTCGGAACGCGCTCGTCTGGTCCTTCGGCGCCATTCCGCATGGGGACAAAGCGCATACGTCTTCGGCAGCGGCAAGGGATTCGATTGCGAAAGCCCGTGCACCGTCGGGTTGCGCTTCGATGACGCGCCACCGCAGCGCGTGAAAGCGCATCTTCCGGAAACCGGCGAGCCCGCCATCTTCATAACGGACGATCGTGGCTTCATCGCCAAGATGAGCAAGGCGCAAAAGGCTTCCATCGAAGTGCTGCTCAAAGGCAAGAGCAAGCAGACGCTCGTGTTCGAGGTCGGCGGCTACGAATCGGACAAATTCGCGACGCCTGCGAAAAAGTGATTTTCGCGCTCGGTGCGAGCTGGGCCTTGCGCGATCAGATGGCTTCGGGATCGTGTGATTCGAGCGTCAGGCTCCCGTCCGCGAGCTCGTAGTGTCCCTTGCTGGTGACGCGCAGCTCGCGACCGTCCGCGAGGCAGACCGATTTCAGTTTCTCGATCGGCGCGCCACCATCTTCGGCGTCGGCGGATTCGGCGTAGACATGCACTTCGTACGTCTGGCCATCGCTGCCGCGCGCGTGATAGACGTGCTTGAGCACCAGCATGGATAGGCCGCCTCGCATCGCTCCGATGCCATCAGCATGCTGTTCCGAGCCTGAATCGAATGTGTTGCGGCGCAGGCCCGGGTCACGGACGCTAAGGACGGCGCCAAAACGCATCTGGCGCGAGAGACACGCAACTGTCACATCCAGCGAACGCAGGCGCACACCGAATTCCCGTCGAAGGGCCTGCAATCCGCATCGGATCGGCGCAGAATCTGAAGGAAATCCGTGCCTGATCCGGTCTTAATTGCGCCGCCGGCCGTTCCGAGCCGGTGCCGTCATCGTCGTTTACCGATTCTTCCGAAGAGGCCACCCATGAAGCGCTTCATCCTGTCACTGCTTGCCCTGGTTTTTGCAATGGTTCTCGCCGGACCGCTCGCGGCCGAAGAGCCCGCCGCTGCCGGTCCCGCCGATGGCCAGCCCGCTCCGGAATTCAATCTGCAGGATCAGAAGGGCACATGGCACACCCTCGCACAGCATCACGGCAAATGGATCGTGCTGTACTTCTATCCGAAGGATTTCACGCCGGGCTGCACGAAAGAAGTGTGCACGTTCCGCGACGACGTGATTGCGCTGCGCAAGGCCGGTGCCGACGTACTCGGCGTCAGCCTCGATGACGTGAAGTCGCATGCCGAGTTCGCGGAAAAATATCACGTGCCTTTTCCGCTCCTTTCCGACGCCAAGCAGGAAACCGCGAGAAGTTATGGCGTGCTGACCAGCAAGATGGGCATGACCTACGCCAAGCGCGAGACGTTCCTGATCGATCCCGAAGGCAAGGTCGCCAAGCACTATCGCGATGTCGATCCGGAGAAGAATTCCAAACAGGTTCTCGCAGACCTCGCCACACTCTCGAAGACTTCCGGCTGACACGCCGCTACGGCAGCGCAACGATGCCGGGCATGCGAAGCCCGGCATCGTGGAATTCCTTAGTGCGACCAACCCAACTCGGTCGCGCGACCATGCGCTCGTTGGGCGCGTGATGCACAATGGGCGCATGCCGACGAAAGTCGAAAGTTTTCCGCCGCAAGTTGGCACAGGGTGCCGCCTGCTATTGCTCGGTACGGTGCCTAGCCTTCGTTCGCTCGAGATGCGCCAGTCGTACGCGCATCCTCACAACCTCTTCTGGCCCTTCATGGGCGAGTTGTTCGGTGCCGGTCCGGAACTGCCCTATGCCGAGCGGATCGCGCGCCTGCATGCGGCCGGCGTCGGCATCTGGGATGTGTTGAGGCACTGCGAGCGACCCGGCAGCCTCGACAGCAGCATCCGTCCGGAATCCGAGGTCCCGAACGATATTCCATCGCTGCTCGACGCCTATCCGACCATCCGCGCGATTGCGCTCAACGGCGCCAAGGCGCAGCAGGTTTTCGCGCGCCGCATCGGCCCAAATATCCGACCGGAACGACTGGCCAGCATCGAGATTCTGGCGCTGCCCTCGACCAGCCCAGCGAACGCATCGATATCGCGCGCCACCAAAATCGAGCGATGGCGCGAGCTTCTTCGGTTCGCCGCGCCTGCTCCCATCGGGGCAGGCCAGTCGCCCAATGCGCGGCCGGGAACGCATCGTGGCGCAGAAGTCCACGTCCGTTCAGGTTCGCGGACCGACACTTCCCGCCCTAACCAACTACCGAAGGGAGATCTGGCATGAAACGTCATTTTCTGGGGGCATCGGTTTCGGCTTTGGTCGTGGCGCTGACGTTGGGTCTGCCAAGCGCGCAGGCGGCGGAAGCCAATCTCGACTGCAAACTTAAGTTTTCGCTGACCGGTTGGTCGCTCATTTACAAGCGTGCCGAAGGCAGCGGCGTCGTCACATGCGAGAACGGCAAGTCGTTGCCGGTGAAGATCACGGCTAATGGCGGCGGACTCACGGTCGGCAAGACGCACATCGACAATGGCACCGGCAAGTTCACCGACGTGCACAGGATCGAAGACGTGCTCGGCACCTACGCGCAGGGCGATGCAAGCATCGCCGCCGGCAAGGCCGGCACGGCGCAGGTGTTGACCAAGGGCACAGTGTCGCTTGCGCTCGCGGGCGCGGGCGAAGGCATCGACATCGGCGTCAGCTTCGGCGGGTTTTCGATCGAACGCGCGAAGTAACTTGCAGCTACGATGAAAGGCCGCGGTCTCCGGACCGCGGCCTTTTGTTTTGTCCGTCGTCAGAATGCGTTGCCGACCAGCGAATACAGCGCAAGCACGAAGCAGGCGAAACCGAGACCAATCTTGTACGGCAGCACACGATCGCTTACGTGCCCAAGGCGCGTCATGAAATCACCGCTGCCGAACATCGAGCGCAGCAGCGGCAGCGCGAGAACGAGCGACAGCGCGATGATCACGAGCGCGGTAATCAGCGTCACCAGCATCGCACCGGACGCGGAATACATCACACCGAGCGCGGAAAGCCATCGCAACAGCAACAGGATTCCCCAGACCAGGCCCGCCGCTCCGATCCAGCCCTCGAACTGCTCGATCGGTTGAAGGCGCCGGCCGGCGTCGGGCCGCTGTGCTTTGAGCCATCCCGCGATGCCAAGGAGGCCGAGCAGGATAAGAAGCACGGAAGTAACGAGCCACATGGCGACGCTCCGAAGTTCGGAATGGTCATCTTAGCCGAACGGCCCGGGCCGAAGTCCGCGCTGGCCGGCGCCAGCACCACTGCGAGGCGATTCCGAAGTTGACGCGCGTACCTTGGAACAGCCAAGCTCGCCCGCGCAAAACTCAACTCGGCAAATCTTCGGGAGCGTCACATGAAGGCGATCGTGCGCGGATTGGTCCTCGTCGTGCTGTTGTTCGCCCTTCTCCCGATGGCGCACGCGGCGTCCACGATCGTGCGCGAACTCCCGCCGGGTCTGCAGATTCCCGACGCGGCGAAACCCGGTCCGAACTTCGACGTCGAGCGCGCGACCGAGGCCTATCTCGATCTGCTCTCGCCCGAACAACGCAATCTGTCGAACGCATACTTCGAAGGCGGCTACTGGATCCAGTTGTGGGAGTTCGTCTACGGCCTCGGAATCGCCGCGGTGCTTCTGTACACGGGACTTTCGCGGCGCATGCGCGACATGGGTCGACGAGTTTCGCGGCGGCCTTGGATCCAGACGCTGATCTACGGATTTTTCTGGGTCATCGCGGCTTTCCTGCTGGGCCTGCCCGCTGACATCTACACGGGGTTCTTTCGCGAGCTCCAATACGGCCTCTCGACGCAGACGTTCGCCGGATGGTTCGGCGACGCGTTGAAGGGCCTTCTGGTCAGCCTCGTGATCGTGCCGCCGGTGATCGCGCTGATCTACGCAGCCGTGCGCCGCGCAGGCGATCGCTGGTGGGTGTGGGCAAGCGGCGGCGCGTTCGTGCTGATCCTGTTCGTGCTGATGCTGGCGCCGGTCTTCGTCGATCCGCTGTTCAACGACTACAAGCCGCTGCGCGAAGGCGCGGTGCGACAGGCAATCCTCTCGCTCGCGCGCGCGAACCAGATTCCAACCGACAACGTCGTCGAGTTCGATGCATCGCGGCAGACGACGCGCATCAGTGCGAACGTCGCGGGTTTCCTCGGCACGACGCGCGTCGCGCTCAACGACAATCTCCTCAACAAAAGCTCATTGCCCGAGATCAAGGCCGTGATGGGCCACGAAATGGGCCACTACGTGCTCAATCATGGGCTGCGCCTGACGGTCTATCTCGCGCTCGTCATCGCGTTCGCGCTGTGGTTCGTGCATCGCACGATGGATTGGGCACTGGCGCGATGGGGCGCTCGGTTCGGGCTCGAAGGTCGCACCGATCCCGCGGCCTTGCCGCTCGCAGTCGTGATCTTCTCGCTGTTCTTCCTCGTGGCAACGCCATTGACCAATTCCATCGTACGGCAGGCGGAAGCCGAGGCCGACGCGTTCGGGCTCAACGCCGCGCAGGAACCGCACGGCTTCGCGATGGCGGCGATGCGGCTCAGCACGTATCGCAAGCTCGCGCCGGGTTCGCTCGAGGAAATCGTGTTCTACGATCATCCGAGCGGCTACGACCGCGTGCGCGGTTCGATGATCTGGCTGAAGGAGCATCCGCAGAACGTGCCGGCCAGCGCACCGGCTCCGGCGGCGAAGCCGACGCCGCCGTCGGACGCACCGGCTGCGCCGCCTTCCGACACGACGCCCGCGCGATAGCGACCCGGTCAGCAAGTCGTTTCATCCAGATCGTTTCATCGAAAATGGAGGAAATACGATGAGCATCGGAAAGCGGTTGGGCGCTGAATTCTTCGGAACGTTCTGGCTCGTGATCGGCGGTTGCGGCAGCGCAGTGCTTGCCGCCGCGTTTCCCAATCTCGGTATCGGCTTCGCGGGCGTTGCGCTCGCGTTCGGTCTTACCGTTCTCACGATGGCGTACGCGGTCGGCCCGATTTCCGGAGGCCACTTCAATCCAGCCGTGTCCGTCGGTCTCGTTGCAGGCGGACGTTTTCCGGCGAAAGACCTGATTCCCTACATCATCGCGCAGGTCGTCGGCGCGATTGCGGCGGGCGGTGTGCTCTATCTGATCGCGAGCGGCAAGCCCGGCTTCGATGCATCCGCCGGTTTCGCCTCGAACGGCTATGCCGATCACTCGCCGGGCGGCTATTCGCTGCAGGCGGCGCTGATCTGCGAAATGGTGATGACGTTCTTCTTCGTCATGATCATCATGGGTGCGACGCACGGCCGCGCTCCGGCCGGATTCGCGCCCATCGCGATTGGCTTTGCGCTGACACTGATCCACCTGATCAGTATTCCAGTCACCAACACTTCGGTGAATCCCGCGCGTTCGACCGGCGTCGCGATATTTCAGGGCAGCTGGGCGCTTTCGCAACTCTGGCTGTTCTGGATCGCGCCGATCGTCGGCGGCGCCATCGGCGGGTTCGTGTTCAACGCGTTGTTCGGCACGGACGAGCCTGCGGTGAAAGGCCGGTAAGGTTTCGCGCAAGCCGGCGTCCTCCCGGCTGTTGTCCTCGACCGCGCGGCGGATTCCGCACCATGACTTCCGACACCGTGCCGAGCGACACCCAACGCTCGGCACGCGCGTCGTTTAAACCCGCGCGGCATCTTCCGCATCGAACCCTCGGTCACGATCGGAGGATCCTCATGAAAGCGATGTTTCTGGCGCTCGCGCTTGGCGCGGCATTGTCGACGACGGCCTTCGCGCACACGTATGTCGGCGACTGCGGTCTCCACAGCGACTATTCCCTTTCGATCAAGCCCGACCGGCTCGTCTTCAAGCGCAACGCCGGCACGCCATCGGACGTCGAGATCGCCGACGGCACCTTGCGTGTCGACGGCAAGCTCATCGCGACGAATTCAGCCGACGCACAACGCCTGCGCGAGGCCGAGCGCGACGTGCGCTCGCTCGTTCCCGAAGTGAAGGCGATCGCGCGCGAAGCCATCTCGATCGCATTCAACGCGGTCGGCCAGGTTGCCGCCGCGTTTGCGAGCGACGGCGAAGCAGCGCGGGCCAGCGCCGAGCGCATCGCGCGCCTCGGCCGCGAGATCGACAAGAAGATCGCCGAGTCCGACAACTTCGATCATTGGCAGGACG
>DASYJJ010000393.1:0-10730 GCA_035996605.1 Rhodanobacteraceae bacterium | reverse complement strand
CATGACCGATGCATACACTTCGACGTTGTCGGTCAATTTGTAGTTGCCGTTCAAGAACAGACCCGCGCGTTCTTGAGGGGTCAAAATCAGGTTGACCGTCGCGAAGTTGTACTTGTCGCTCGGGCCCGCAGCCGTCGGGTTGTTGCGATAGCAGTGATAGTCGGTCGCAACGTTCTGTCCGGTCGTGCCGGGATTACGCGCCAGGAACGAGCACGGATAGATATCGCGAAACGCATCGGGCGTCTGGATATGACCGAACGCCGAGGACGTCGAACCACCGATCGAGCCCTTGGCGAACTGCTGGCCGTAGGCCAAACCGTACGGCGAGAGACCATTGGTGCCGTACAGCGAGACCGAGTTCTTCGAGAAGTCGCGGTGCCCGGAAAGGACCTGCCCGGTCTTGTTGTAGTTGATGCCGGCCATGATCGAGCCCTTGTCGGAGCTCTGGCCGAACGTGAAGTTATAACCCTTGCTCTCGCCGTCGTCTTTATCGGAGATACCGTAGGTCGTCGAGAACTCGGCGCCCTGATAATCGCTGCGCAGGATGAAGTTGACCACACCCGCGACCGCATCCGAGCCATAAACCGATGAGGCGCCGTCGGTCAACACTTCGATGCGCTCGATCATGTTCGCCGGAATGTCGTTCGGGTTGCCGGACAGATAACGGTGGCCGTTGATCAGCACCAGCGTGCGCGGCGAACCCAGGCCGCGCAGACCGATCGATGAGAAACCCGTTCCGCCGGCGTTGTTGACCTGCGGATTGATGTTCGGACCGGTCACCGCCGGCAACTGCTGGACCAGATCACCCAGCGTCAGCTTGCCGGTCTTCTGAATCGCCGCGCGATCGATCGTGATGACCGGGTTCGAGGTCTCGATATCGACGCGACGGATGTTCGAACCCGTCACCGTGATCGTTTCCAGCTGCTGGTTGTTGCTCTGATCTTGCGGCGCATCCTGCGCGAGGGCGGATACGGCTGCGGACCCGCAAGCGAGCGTGACTCCCGCGATGCCGTAGGTGCGCAAGCCGCGGCGGATCGCGTCTCGGAGCAGCGTATTGGACATGTGTTCTTCTCCTGTCATAGCAATAAAACCGGACGCGCGCTTGCGCGCCCGTGTTCCAAGAGAACTTAAAAACTCGTGAAGGCCGGACGTTGCCGTGGACGGGCATGCAGCGTTGCCGGAATTGCGCGATCGAAGTACTACGACAACATTCGGACTACTTCGCGCGGCTGGCCTGGCGTCCGAGTCGAACGCGGCACCGGTCGAACGTCATTACTGACTCGCGACCAGCACCGCACCGACTTCGCAATCGCCGCGGCGCACCGCGCCGGCGGTCACGCCAAATCGCTCGCGGAACAATCGCGAGAATGCGCAGCGGTTCTCGAAGCCGCTGGCCAATGCGATCTCGGCGATCGCGAGGGGACTCGTACACAACAGACGGCGCGCGCGCTCGAGCCGCATGCGCACCAGAAACGCATGCGGCGTTTCTTCGTACGCGGCGCGGAACGCGCGGATGAAATGCCACGGCGAATAGCTCGCCATGCGCGCCAGCGTTTCGTTGTCGATGTCGAGATGACAGTTTGCCGCGAGATAGTTGCGCACGCGCTGCAAGCGCACGAACACTTGTCTGCGCTGCGCGAATGTGCGACCCGGACAACGCCCGATCGCCGGCGCGAATTGCGATTGCAGTGCGGCAATGCTTTCGATGAGAGCCTCGGCCTTGTCGTTGCGATCGCGATCGTCGGCGCGCGCGAGTGCGATCGCGCGATGCCGGACTTCGTGATCGGCGCGATGCCGCGCCGGAAGCAGAACGGGTTCGGGCGTCGGAATCTCGACGATGCCTTTCAGCGCGCGCCGCCATGCCGAAGTGTTGCCGAGCACCGCCATCCAGATCGCGTTGCCGCGACCGATTGCATGGATGCGCGATTCGGGTTCGGTCACGCGCAGCTCACCCGGCAGCGCGATGCTGTCGGCGTTCGCGCCTTCGAGTTGAAGCCGTCCGCGCAGCGGCACCCATACCGCGGCCGCCTGGCCCGTCACTCGCAAAACGCAGCCGCGTCCTCCGCCGAGCACGGCGACGAGCCCGTGGCCATCGCCGTGCGATGGCGGCTTCAGCGTCAGGTCGAGATTGGCTCCGTGATTCAGGTGATGGCGTTCGAAGAACACGGCCGCTCCTGCCAAGAACACGTTCGTCGTTCTAGGCTCCGGTGCCGCGCCGGGTCAGGAGATTCGTCCGAAATCGCGCTGAGATCTCACGGAAATCCGACGGAAACCGAGGTGCGATGCGCGATGCGGCGTCGCGCGGCGCCATTTCGGGACAATCGGCGCGGCCGGAAGGGGCACGGCTGCCGCCATTCGTCTGCAATCCGAAGCGCAGCGCAGGCAACTACGGGGATGCAACATCGACCGTGGCACATAACCTGTGACGGTGCTCGCGCGCGATTCGCCGGCGCCAATCGCGCATCGATCCGCAACGCGTTACGAGCGGATCGCATCCGCGTTGCGCGCAACAACCGCAACTCGTGCGCCCGGCTCCTCGAACTATTCTCGACTCGCAGCGACGTTCGGCGCGAGACTTGGCACACAAACCGGGGGAATGGCAGCATGAACACCATGGCCAGCTCGCTCGACTCGGCGTCTTCGCGACGCGCCGCGGTGCCTATATTGACCGGCGGCATCCTGGCCGGCGCGATTGATCTCACATTCGCATTCACCTATCACGGCCTGCACGGCATCCCGCCGATACGCATCCTGCAATCGATCGCGAGCGGATTGCTCGGCATGGCGGCTTTCGATCAGGCGTTTCCTGCGGCGCTGGTTGGCTTCGTCGCGCATTTCGTGATCCTGATCGTTGCGGCTGCGATGTATTACGCGGCGAGCCGTCGGCTGAGAGTGCTGACGCAACATGCGTATCTTTTCGGCATGGCATTCGGCGTCGCGATCTACTGCACGATGAATTTCATCGTGCTGCCGTTGTCCGCGGCGCCGCACTTCAAGAGCTCGTTTCCGCAAATCGCGTCCGATTTCGCGGTGCACGTGCTGCTGCTGGGTCCTGCGATCGCGCTCGCCGTGCGCTATTTCGATCGACGCGCTTCGCGCTGAGCGATTCCTCGCGAATGCCCGGCGGCTTCTAGAGACGAAGTCTGATCGCGTCGGATGTGACAACGCGGGAATCCATCGCGCGTGGATTCAAATTCCGGCGAACTCGCCGTTGCGCTTCGTCGATATTCCGAGCGAGCGCGTGGAGCAAAAAAAAGGGCGGCCACCGGGGTCCCGTCCCGATGGTCGCCGAGGGTTTCGCACTTCGATGCTGTGACACATCTGCCCATTGGAGGGCAGGCAAAGTCTGTCCGGCCCGCGCTGATCGCGGGTTGCGCGGAAATACGCTGTACGTGACGGAAATTGCGCAAATTGAAGCGATTCAGTGCCTCGCCACGCGCACGAGGTCGAACCCGCCGACGTCGGTGTCCTCGACGCCGACCGGCGCGACGATGACGCCGTCCCGTTGCGGCGTGACGCTGAAATTGATGTCGTTCAACGCCGCATTGAGGCGGGCGATCTCTTGCTCCTCGCCGGTGTCCGGATCCATCTCGTGCAGGATGGCCGGCTTGTCGCCGATGCCGGTGATGTACCAGATGCGACCTTCAACCACGCGCCAGCCGTTGAGAGCAAGCGCGTTGACCTTCGGACTCACGAACACCGGTTCGCCGTTGTCGAAGCCGCGCCGGAACAGTCCACGTTCGACCGCCGTGTAGTAGATCAGCCGCGCCACCGGATCGAGCTCGAAATGCGCCACGCTGCTCGCCAGTTCGCGGCGTGTTTCATCGACGCTTCCCGGATGTGTAACGAGCACGAGCTTGTCGTCGCGCGCCAGCGTGCCCACCGCGATCAGATAGCTGTCCGGGTCCACGCCGTAGCCGCCCAACAACACGTTGTCAGTGGATTTCGACACTACGCGTTGACGCTGAGTCGCGATGTCGATCTCGATCAGGCGGCGCCCTTGGTCGTCGTGCGCGAGCGCGACGACGCGCGTGCCGTCGCCGCTCCAGCGCGGCCAGAACACCGCGACGTTGGCGTCGTGGGTCAGCGCGGAGACCTCGCGTGTCCCGCGATCGTACAACCATAACTGGAATTGACCGCTGCGATCGGACACGAAGACGATGCGATCGCCTGACGGCGACAGCGTGCCGTCGAAATCGCTGCCGGTCGACGGCGCCAGCGGCTGCGGATCGGAAGCAGCGCTGGTCCGGATCGGAACGTAGGCCAGTCCCTCGCGCGTGCGCGGGATTTCGTAGACGATGCTGTCGCTGCCGCGCGCTGCCACCGGATATGCGGCGGGAGCGACATCGAGCGGCTGCAGCACGCCGCTGTCGATGTCGACGGCGTAGAGCGACATCCGTCCCCGATAGTTCGAAGCCAGCACCAGCGTGCGCCCGTCACGCGCCCATGTGAAGCCGAGGATGGGCGAGCCGATGTGCGTCACCTGGCGCGGCGTTCCGCCCGCTGCGGCCATCACGTAGAGGTCGCTGTACGGCAGGAGTCCGCGGCGGAATGCGATCCAGCGGCCATCAGGCGAATAGTGCGGCTCGAGATCGACATCGTTGGCGAGGCGCGGATAGCTGAGGAACTGCTTTTCGCCGGTATCGAGCGACCAGCGCACCAGCGACAACACACCGGCCCTGCCGTCCCGGCTCTGCGCGGTGATCAGGCTCTTGCCGTCCGGCGCCCAGTCGTAATAGTTGACGATGTAGTCGTTGCCACACGGTCCGACTTCGCGCTCGCCACCGCCGAGGCCCGAGGCGACGAACATCGAACAAGCGTTCGGCGCCAGCCGTTCGAATGCGATCCGCGTGCCGTCCGGCGACCAGACCGGGAACGCTTCATGGGCGCTCGTGCTGACCGTGAGGTGCACAAGCTGCGAATCATCGATCGAGCGGACGAAGATGCGATCGAAATTCGACGCTGCGTCGTGCATGCCGAACGCAATGCGCGTGCCGTCGGGCGATATGTTGGGCCTGTGCTCCGGTCCCGGATAAGAGGTCAGCGTGCGCTGATTCGAGGCTTTCCACGCCGGCTGCGCCGCAGACTGTGCGGCGACTTGCATGCGAGTGGCGGACTGCCACCAGACCGCCAGCGCGATGCCGAGCGCGGCCAACGCCGTCGCGGCTATCCACCAGGGCTTCCTCGACACGCGCTCGCGTTTGGCGTCCGGCGCGATGAATTCCGTGGTTTCATGCATCGACTGCGCGTTGTCATTGCCGACGAAGATTCCCCCTTCCGGTCCGTCCAGCACCAGCACCGACGCAATCAGCCGGTAGCCGACTTTCGGAATCGTCTCGATGTAGTGCGATGGTTTGCTGTCGTCGGCGAACGCGCGGCGCAATTCCTTGATCGCCTGCGTGAGCACATCGGGCGTGGTGAAACGGCCGATCCACACCCGATCGAGCAATTCGTCGCGCGTCACGGTATTGCCAACGTGACGCACGAGCTCGATCAGCACGGCGACGGCCTTGTGGGTCAGCCGCGGAAGGTCGGGCCGCGTGACGAGGCGCAACGCACCGACATCGACGACATGCTCGCCGACGCGCAGGCGCAAGTTCGACTGCGCCAGCAGCGCATCGGTCGCATGTCGAGGTGACGCATGCAGATTCATCGATGGATATCTACCAGATGGCGCGGATCAGGAACGCGATACCAGCAGCACAAGCAACGTTTCTCCGCTATTGCGGCATCATGCCCGGTAAGGACGGGTGTGCGCGCGGTTCGGTCGCAACGGCTCACCGCTTTTTCAGAGCGTGTCGGCCAACATCGGCGGCAGCGGACAATGTAAGGACGCACAGACGACGCGCAGGAGCTCGGCTTCGGCGAGCTCCACGTGGCCATCGTCGCTGATCGCGCGGGTCAGCCCGCTGACGACGAGTTCCTTGCCCGCCGGCGCAAGCCGATCGAGCTTGGGCAGCGCGCGATCGAGCGCGGCCGCCCAATCCGCAGGTGGCGCGTACGCGAGTATCTGGCCCGGCAGCGCGCTGTCGATCGCGCCGAGATAAGCGCGCATCGCTGCGGCGTCGTCGTCGTTGCCGTACTTCGCGATGATCGCAAACAGCGCGGCGACATCCGTGGCGACTTCGGGAAGCTTGATGCGGCCGATGACCAGCGCCGACGCCGGCGACAATGATTCAACTACTTGCAGGCTGATCAGTTTCGCCAGGCAGTATTCGTGGAGATCTACCCGGCCGTCGGCGGCGATGAGCGCGTCCAGCGCGTCCATGAACGTAGTGAGCTGCGGACGAGGGCGGCGGCGCAGCGCCGGAAATGCCAACGAAGCCAGCGGCAGCCGCAGCAACGGATGCAGATCCGTCATGTCGGCGGCGAGCGTTGTCGCCAGCGTGCAAACGCCGGCATCGTAATGGTCGGTCAGCGCTTTCAATTGTTTTTCGCGCACGTCGGCGCGCGCATCGAGCAGCAGCGCGAAGATCAGTGCTGCCGCCTGCTCCTGCCGATACGCCGCCTGGCGCAGCGAATCAGGAATCGTCATCCGGATCGTCTGCGCGGAACGTCGATCGTCCTTGTCGGGATTGCCGACCTGCTGCGCGACCGAAGCCGGCGAAATGACAACGCTCGCATCGGCGGCGGGCAACGCGGCCTTGCGATCCGCCGGCACATGCGCCGAAGCGATGGCGGGCGCGAAGCCGCTTATCGAAACATCCGCACGGTCGCCGGCGTCCTGGACCAGGACCGGCTGACTCCAGGCCGCGGCGATCGCCGCAAATTCCTCGACTTTGAATGAAGGATCGAGGCGCAGGATGCGTTCCTTCAACGGCGGGTGCGTGGCGAACAGCGCGGAATAGCCGACGCCGTCGCCGAACAGCATGTGCGCGACCTCCTCGGTGTTGCTGTTCGCGAGCTTGGAGCCTTCTTCGAGACCGCCGATCTTCTTCAGCGCTCCGGCGATGCCAACCGTCTGCCGCGTGAATTGCACGGCCGACGCGTCGGCAAGATATTCGCGCTGGCGCGAAATCGACGCCTTGATCAGGCGCGAGAGAACGACGCCGAGGTAGCCGATCGCAAACAATGCGAGACCGAACATGGCGACGCCAGCGCCGTCGCGGCTGCGGCCGCGCCCGGAAAGCTCGGCGATCTTTCGGCCGATCGTCGCGATGACCAGAATGCCGAACACGACGCCCATCAAGCGGATGTTGAGCCGCATGTCGCCGTTCAGAACGTGGCTGAATTCGTGGCCGATCACACCCTGCAGCTCGTCGCGGGTCAGCTTGTCCAGTGCGCCGCGCGTGACGGTCACTGCGGCATCGGCGGGCGTGTAGCCTGATGCGAATGCATTGATGCCGGCTTCATCCTCGAGCACGAAGATCTGGGGAACCGGAACGCCCGAAGCGATCGCGATTTCTTCGACGATGTTGCGAAGGCGCCGATACGCGAAGTTGTCGGCGCCGGTTTCGACCGGCGTGCCGCCGAGTTGGCGCGCGACCGCCGCGCCACCGCCACCGAGCGTCGAGATGCGATACAGCGAACCGAGCAGGATTGCTGCGACGACGGCGACGCTGACCGATCCGAGAACGCCCCAACTGGCGCCGCCGCCCTGGTGGTGAGCAGTGTCGACGCCGAGTGCGAGCAGCACGACGCCATCGATCGCGCAGACGATTGCCACGACGGCGAGCGCGAACAGGAACAGCATGCGACGCGTCTGCTTCCGCGCCTGTTCTTGGTGGGCGAAGAAGTTCATGCGTCAGATGAGGCGTTGAACCACGATTGCCCTCACCCTGCCCTCTCCCGCAAGTGGGAGAGGGTATGCGGTCCATGTCTGCCCTCTCGTTCAAGCAGTGAGAGGGTGAGTGGTGCGCTTCTGCACGCTCCTTCAACCAGAGAGAGGGTGAGCGGTGCATTTCTGCCCTCTCCAGCAAACGGAGAGAGGAGTGGTGGCGCGCGCATCGGGAACGCGATCAGGTGAAAGAGACTTTCGGTGCTTCGCTTTTGGTGTCCGATTCGATCTTGAGGAGCTCAGCCGGCTGGAACTGGAACATGTTGGCGACGACCGAGCCGGGGAACATTTCGCGCCGGTTGTTGTAGAGCATCACGGCGTCGTTGTAGGCCTGGCGCGCGAACGCGACCTTGTTCTCAGTCGAGGACAGCTCTTCGCTGAGCTGCATCATGTTCTGGTTGGCCTTCAGATCCGGATACGCCTCGGACAGCGCGAAGAGCCGGCCGAGCGTCTGCGTCAGCACGTTCTCCGCACCGCCGAGCTGCTGCATTGCGCCAGGATCGCCGGGGTTCGATTTCGCTGCAGCGAGCCCGGACACAGCTGAGTTCCGAGCCTGGATCACCGCTTCGAGCGTCTCGCGCTCGTGCTTCATGTAGCCCTTCGCGACCTCGACCAGATTCGGGATCAGGTCGTAGCGCCGCGTCAACTGAACGTCGATCTGCGCGAATGCGTTCTTGTAGTTGTTGCGGGCGCCGATGAGTCCATTGAAGACGCCTACCGCGTAAAACCCGACAACGACCAGAAGCACCAGCAGGATCAAGAGGCTCATTGGCTTCACTCCCCTTTTGATTCGTAACGTTCGAACGCGACCACAACGTTGTATTTACATTTGCCGGCGATCGGCCAGCCAAAACGCCCGGAATTTGGTTCATCCGGCCGGACCTACGTCACATGTCGTCGCTTTGGCCTGTTTTTGCCTTCAAGGCGTTTCGCAAAGCGCAAACATATGGATAGAATCAGCGCGTTTTTGAGCATAGCACGAGGCCCTTCGAGGGCCCGGAGAGCAATTTGAGCCGTACTCCGTACACGTTTCTCGTCTTACTCGCGGCGCTGACGCTCGCCGTATCGTCTCCCGCGATTGCGCGGAAACGAGTTCAGAAAGTTTCCGCACACGGCACGCCGGCTGCGGCAGTCATCAAGCCGATCGCCGACAGCGGCGCGGTTTCGACGAACGGCGCTACGGTCGCGCGCCAGTTCGATCATTGGCTCGACACGATCGAAACCTCCGGCGACGTCGCCGGACTTGCAGTCGCCGTCGTCAAGGACGATCACGTGCTGCTCGAGCGCGGCATCGGTTACGCGAACTGGGCAACGCGCGAACCGGTGTCGGCGAACACGGCATTCCGCCTTGCGTCGTTGTCGAAGGCGTTCGCGACGGCATTGAGCGCGATCCTCGTGCAGGACGGCGTGATCGGCTGGGACACCAAGATCTCCAACGTGCTGCCAACCTTCACGCTCGCCGACGAGAACAGCGGCCAGCGGCTGACCGTGCGCGACATCCTGAGTCATCGCGTCGGTCTGCCGCACAATACATACGATCGATTGCTCGAGCAGGACGAACCCTATGAGGTGCTCGTCGATCGCCTGAAGGATGTGCCGATGGCGTGTCCGGCGGGCGATTGTTACGGCTATCAGAACATCGCGTTCAGCCTGATCGGCGATGTGACATACGCCGTCACCGGCGACTTCTTCTACCACCAGGTCGAAAAGCAGATCTTCCACCCGCTCGGCATGGAAAACGCGACGTACGGGCGCGACGCGCTCGAAAGCACGAAGAGCTGGGCGCGCCCGCACCACCGCGCGGGTCATGGCTGGGCGCCGTTCGTGCCGAACGAAAGCTATTACCACGTGCCGCCGGCAGCCGGCGTCAACGCCAGCATCCGCGACATGGAGCAATGGCTGATCGCGCAAATGGGCGGGCGCCCGGAAGTTCTATCGCCCGCTGTCCTCGATGATTTGCATACGCCGCTCGTCTCGACGGATCGCGAAATGGTTTCGACGCCGTGGCGGCGCGGTCGCCTGCTCAATGCGCAGTACGCGCTCGGCTGGCGCGTCTACGACTACGCCGGGCAGACGCTCGTCTTTCATGCCGGTGCGGTGCAAGGCTATCGCGCGATGATCGCGTTCCTGCCCCAATACAAGTTCGGCGCGGTGATGCTGTGGAATTGCGAATCGGCTGCACCTTCGGGCCTGATGCCGATGCTGATCGACCGCTACCTCGGGCTTCCGGAAGTGAACTGGGCGGGTCTGGACAACGGCGAGACCGAAGACCTGGCCGGCGGCGGCGCGAACTGACGCAAGCCGCGTCCTTCGCACTCCGCCCCAAGACCCTGCCGTTGGCCGCCGGAAGGCCGGTACTCTGCGGCATCGATCGAAATCGCTGGGGAACGATTCTCGAGAGATTCGTCCGCGGACCGTGATGCCAAGCTGTTTTCCCACACATTGCGGGACGAGCGCTTGACCGGTCGGCGGGAGCGATCGCGTCACAGACGAGGCATGCCTTGAGGGAAAAGAAGCCGTGCTGATCGCCGAACAACTCATCCTGCTTCTGCTCGATCCCCAACGCGGCGAGCTCGAAGTGCGCAGCGACGCGACGGATCCCGATCGGCTGGCGGCAGCGGCGCTCCTGCTCGATCTTGCCGAGCAACGCAATCTTTCGCATCGCAACGGGCACGTCGCGTTCCATCAGCGGTTTCCGTCCGGCAATCTGCTGCTCATCGTCGCCGCCGACTCGCTTGCCGGTGCGGGACCGGGATTGCCGCTGGCGTCGGCGCTCGATCTCATCGAGACGCGCACCCGGCCGACATCGCGCACGCTGCTCGAAGGCCTGCATCGGCGCGATGTCCTTCATCGCCAGCGCCGACCGGCCTGGTGGCCGCTGGCAACGTGGAAATATCCGCTGCGCTCATCGCAGGCGCGCAACGAAGCGCTGGCTGTGCTGCGCGGTGACGCC
>DASYJJ010000392.1:0-6318 GCA_035996605.1 Rhodanobacteraceae bacterium | reverse complement strand
CCAAAGCTCGAATTTGTTGCCCATGCCGAGCAGCACCGCGCGCTTCTCGATCCCGGCCGCTGCGCGCTGGCTCGCCGGCAACAGGATTCGCCCGTTGCCATCCGGCTCGACGTGCGCGGCGGCACCCACCAGCTTCATCTGCAAGCTGCGGTGCACGGCCTTGACGCTCGGCAGCGCGTTGACCTCGTCGCGAACTCTTTCCCACTCCTTCGCAGGAAACAGCCAAAGGCATCCGTGATCGAACGGGTTGTAGGTCACGACGAGCCGGTTGCCACCCTTCGCCACGAGCTCACGATGGGCCGCCGGAATGGCTATCCGTCCCTTGTCATCCAGCGTGATTGCGGTCTCGCCCTGGAACATAACCCACTAAAAACCACGAAAACCCACTTGCACCCACCTTAGGGCGCAACCCCAGGTCTGTCAAGGGAAAATTCGGGTGGGAAAACAGGGTGATAGGGGCCTTCGGAGACCGGTTTCGCAGCGCGTCGTGCGGCTCGAAAAACGTCGGGCGGGAGTCCTGGTGTTGCAGTTGGATTGCAGCGATCGAAGGGCGAGAAAACCATGCTTGCTTCACACGGCAATGCCTTTTCAAAACCGCACCCGGAACACATCCACGTATACGTACCTATATTTGTATATACGTACATTAATTATAAACAGGGGCAAAAAGTCCGAACTTAACGCCGCATGCTTCTGCGGCCAGGACGGCCGCGCTCTGCACTTCAGGGTTCCCTCTCGGCCGCGGCGAGGACGCGTAGGAAAAAGCCCGTCAGGGGCGCGCGCACGATGCGCGCGCGTTGGTTACTTCTCTTTGGGCAAGCAAAGAGAAGTGACTCGTCCGCCAGGGATGGCGGACGAAAAACACACGGACGTGAGTCGGTCTTCGCGAATCGACGAATATCAATATGGACTCCGGCTTTCGCCGGAACGAAGAACTACGGAGCGATCGCCAGAGCCGCGCGCAAAACAATGTGAAAAAGGAACCGGATCCCGTCCTCCGCCGCGATGACGAATCGGCGGAAGACGAAATGACGATCCTGCACAAAGTTAATAAGAGAAAAAAAGTGGAGTCAGCCGATAAGCCGGGTTCTGTCGTGAGCAGCCATTCCTCTAGGCCTTGCGTCGCCGCAAGGCTCGAGCAACCTACCCGGGAGCGACGCGGGCCGCGTCATGACTCCCCTATTCGGTCTTGCTCCAGGTGGGGTTTGCCGTGCCGCGCGGCGTTGGCCCCGCGCGCGGTGCGCTCTTACCGCACCTTTTCACCCTTACCACGCACATCATGACGATGCCGTTCGGCGGTTCGCTTTCTGTTGCACTTTCCGTCGGCTCGCGCCGCCCAGGCGTTACCTGGCACCCTGCCCTATGGAGCCCGGACTTTCCTCGGCGCAACAAGTGCGACGCGGCTGCCTGGCCGACTCCGCGCCTAGTCTAACGCGCGCTGCCGGCGTGCGTTGCTCCACAGGCCGCGGCGACGCGCAGCATCGCCTCGAGACTTTTCTCGACATCCTCATCGGTAGTCGCCCAGGACGAAACGCTGATGCGCATCGCTGTCTCGCCCTGCCAGACCGTATTGCCGCACCAGCAGGTGCCATCGGCCTGCAGCGCGGCGATCACGCGCAGCGTCATCGCGGCATCGCCGAACGCGACGAGCACCTGATTCAGCGCGATCTCGTTGAGCACGCGATAACCCGCCGCGCGCAGGCCTTCGGCAAAACGCCGCGCCTGCCGGCAGTTGCGATCGATCAGGTCTGCGACGCCCTCGCGTCCGAGAGCGCGCAACGCGGCCCACACTTCGACGCCGCGCGCGCGCCGCGAAAGCTCCGGCGTGTAGTCGCCGGGATTGCGGAACGGCGAGAGACTCGGCAGATATTCCGCCGTCAGCGCCATCGCCGCACGCATCGCTTCGGCGTCGCGCGCGAATGCGAGACCGCTGTCGTACGGAACATTCAGCCATTTGTGCGCATCGGTCGCCCACGAATCGGCGTCGGCGATTCCTTCGACGAGCGCTGCAAGTCGCGGCGATGCCGCAGCCCAAAGTCCGAACGCGCCGTCGACATGCACCCAGGCGCCGCGTTCGTGCGCGCGTGCGCAGATTTCGCGTATCGGATCGACCGCGCCGGTGTTGACGTTGCCCGCCTGCACGCAAACGATTGCGGGCGCATCGATGCGCGGCAACGCATCGGCGCGCATGCGCCCTTGCGCGTCGACCGGCACGCGCACGACGCGGTTTCGCCCGAGCCCGAGCATACCGAGCGATTTCACCAGACTCGGATGCACTTCCTCGCCGACGACCACGCTGATCGGCGGCGCACCGAAGAGACCATCGGCTTCGACGTTCCAGCCCACGCGCGCCAGCACCACGCGTCGCGCTGCCGCGAGCGCGACAAAATTCGCGACCGTCGCGCCGGTCACGAACGATCCGCCGCATTCTTTGGGCAAGCCCAGAAGATCGATCAACCAGCAGAGCGCAACCTGCTCGAGACGCGCGGTCGACGGCGTCGCGTTGTAAAGCGCCGAATTCTGATCCCAGGCGCCGGCGAGCCAGTTGGCGGCGAGCGTGACCGGCAGCGAACCACCGATCACGAAGCCGAAGAAACGCGGCCCGGCCATCGCCATTGTCGCCGGCGATCCGAGCCGATCGAGATCGGCGAGCACACGTGCATCGTCGGTTCCGCGCGCGGGCAACGGAATCTCGAGCTCATCGAGCGCGGCGACCGCGATCGGATCGGGCGCAACCGCACGTTTGTCGAGCGAGTCGAGATACGACGCCGCACGCGCGGCCGCATCGCGCAGCAATTCGTTCATCGCGCACCTCGCTGTCAGAACGAAAACAGACGTCGCAGAACTATCGCAACGTGGACGAACGCCATGTTCGCATCCGGAAGACGGTTGCGGTTATTCCGCATGATACAGCGCCTTGCGCGGTGCTCCGGTGATCGCAGCGGCCAGCTTCGCGGCCTTGGCCGGCGCGAGTTCTTCACGCAGCAGCGCAAAAACGCGGCGGCCTTCGGCGAGTTGCGTATCGGCGTCGGCGTCGACCGCCCCGGCCACGAGCAGGACGAATTCGCCGCGCTGCTGATTCGCGTCCGCCGCGATACGTTCGGCGATTTCGAGGAGAGGCGCCGCGATCACGGTCTCGTAGAGTTTCGTCAGTTCGCGCGCCAGCACCGCTTGGCGCGTGGCGCCGAATACAGCGACCGCATCGTCGACCGATTCGACGATGCGATGACTCGATTCATAGAAGATCAGCGTGCGCGATTCGGTTGCAAGCGCCGTCATGCGCTCGCGTCGGGCGGCTGATTTCGCAGGCAGAAATCCTTCGAACACGAAGCGATCGCTCGGCAATCCCGCAACGGACAACGCCGCGATCGCCGCGCACGGACCGGGAATCGGCGAAACGCTCGCGCCCGCTTCGCGCACCGCGCGCACGAGGCGGAATCCGGGATCGCTGATCAGCGGCGTGCCGGCATCTGCAATCAAAGCGACATCGCGACCGCCGAGAATCACCTCTACGATGCGCGTCGCCTGCTCGCGCTCGTTGTGTTCGTGCAGCGCCAGCATGCGCGCCTTGCTGCCGACGCGCGCCAGCAACGGCGCGCTGTGGCGCGTGTCTTCCGCCGCAACGACTTCGACATCGCGCAGAATGGCCGACGCGCGCGGCGAAAGATCGTCGAGATTGCCGATCGGCGTCGCGATGACCCAGAGGCGCCCGGCGGCCATGCTGCCCTCCATTTCCAGCGGATGAGCATAGCGGATGCGCAGGTCCTGCACGGGCGCCCGCTCGACGATCCGCTATCATGCGGCGATGGTTCCGTCGTCGATGATCGCATCAGGCCGCGTCCGCTCGATATCTGCGCGATGCGCCGCGGCTGTCGCGCTCATGCTCGTGCTCGCACTTGCGGGCTGCGCGACAACGCCCGAGGACGATCGGCAGACCGAGGCCGACGCCACGCGCGCCGAGCAGCTTTTTCATCACGGCGACATGGACCAGGCCGCGAACGCGTTCGTCGGGCTCGCCGAATCGACCGGCGGCGACGATGCCGCGCACTATCGTTTGCGCGCGGCCGAGGCGATGCGCGAAGCAGGCAATCTCGACGGCGCCGCGCGCGTGCTCGGCGACGTCCGACGGCGTCGGCTGCACGGCAGCGAGCAGATTCGCTTTGATCTGCTCGAAGCGGAAATCGCGCTCAAGCACGGCGACGCCGCACAAGCGCAAGCGCTGCTCGCGACCTCGACCGAAAACCTGCCGCCACCGCTTCGCGCACGCACGCTGGAGCTTCGCGCACGCGCCGAAGTCGCCGGCGGCGATCGCTATGCGGCGGCGCGTACGCGCGCGGAGCTCGATCGCTATCTCGAAGGCGCCGATCGCGACCAGAACCGGAAGGAAATCCTCGATACGCTCGGCGCGATCGACACCGGCGCGCTGAAAACGCGCGCGGAAACGCTGCGCCCGGACGATCCGCTGCGGCCGTGGATCGAACAGGCACTGCGCGGCAAGGGCGAGGCGCTCGCGCGCACGCTGCCGCGGCCGAATCGTCCCGTCGGCACGACGCAACCGGGAGACGCCGGCGCCGAAGGTTACGTGGCGCCCAAGCATGTCGCGCTGCTGCTTCCGCTTGGCTCGCAACTCGCCGCGGTATCGCAATCGATCCGCGACGGTTTTCTTGCCGCGTATTTCGCAGCCGACGACGCGCATCGACCGGACGTGCGCGTCTACGACGCCGGAAAGACGCCGGCCGATGCGGTTGCTGCGTACAACCGGGCCGTCTCCGATGGCGCGGATCATGTCGTCGGCCCGCTGCAGCGCGAATCGGTCGGCGAGCTTTTCCATCAATCGCTGACCGCTCCTGTGCTCGCGCTCAATCATCCCGATACCGGCGAAGTGCCGCCCGCGGGCAGCGCTGAGTTCGGGTTGCTGCCGGATGCCGAGGGCGCGCAGGTTGCCGAGCACATGCGCGAGCGCGGCATCGAGCGCGCTGCGGTCATCACTGCGGACACCGACTGGGCCGAGCGCGCCGCGCTTGCGTTCCGCGCGCAATTCGAGGCGAACGGCGGCAGCGTGACCGGCGAGACGCGGCTGCGCGAAGGCGAAGTCAACTTTAAGGCGCAAATCCTTCAGGCGACCGGCGGTCTCGGCGACGCTGCCGATGCCGGCATCTTCATCAGCATGCGTCCGCAACAGGCGCGGCTTCTGTTGCCGCAGCTCAAGATCGCGAGCATCGCAGCGCCTGTCTTCGCGACTTCCCATATCTTTTCCGTCGATCCGAGCCCGGGCCTCGATCGCGATCTGGACGGCGTCGAGTTCTGCGATGCGCCGTGGCTTTTCGGGCGCGTGCCGGGTCGACCGGATCGCGAAACGATTTCGCGCCAGATTGCGAGCGCGAACGGCGTCGGCGCACGGCTCTTCGCATTCGGCATGGACGCTTACGCACTGCTTCCGTACATCGACTGGCTGCTGGCGCATCCCGATTCGTATCTCAACGGCGCGACCGGCGATCTTGCCGCCGACAGCTTCGGACGCATCCGGCGGCTGACCGGCTGGGCACGATTTGCAGCCGGCATTGCGCAGCCGGTTGATGGCGCGCTGAGCGCGGTGCCGCAAGCGCAATGAAGAACGCGCGCGCGATGCCGCTGCCGATCTCGTGAAAGGCGACCCGAGCACACGTTCCGCCGGCGCGCGATACGAAGACTTCGCGCTCGATCATCTCCAAGGCGCCGGTCTCGAGCTCATCGCGCGCAACTACCACTGCCGCTACGGCGAAATCGATCTCGTGATGCGCGAGCGCGGTATTGTCGTCTTCATCGAAGTGCGCTTTCGTCGTCGTGGGCGTTTCGGCGACGGCATTGACTCGGTCACCGCCGCCAAGCGCGCGAAACTCGTGCGCGCTGCCAGCGCGTTTCTCGCCGAACATCCCCGACTCGCCGACGCCGCGTGCCGTTTCGACGTGCTCGCGATCAGCGACGATTCACGGGCGCCTTTGCCTGATTGGCGGCGAAATGCTTTCGAAGCCTGTTGAGAGAGATTTTCATGCGCCATTGCCGGATCGTGTTCACGATATGCCTTGCCGTCGCGCTGCCGTTGCTCGGCGGCTGCGCGGTCGCCGTGGTCGGAGTCGCGGCTGGAGCGAGCGCGGCGCACGACCGACGCGGTGCCGAAACTTACATGGACGACAAGCGCATCTACCTTGGCGCTTACGACACCCTCAACAAGGACAAGGAGCTCGCGCTCAAGAACAGCGTCATCATTGTCGTCTACGATGGCGTGATGCTTCTGGTTGGCGAAGTGCGCACCGAAGAGCTGAAGCAACGCGCCGAGCG
>DASYJJ010000391.1:0-12483 GCA_035996605.1 Rhodanobacteraceae bacterium | reverse complement strand
GCGGACCCGAAACAAGCTCATGATGTCGTGCTGATCGCCCCGCAACTCAAACCGATGTTCGATGGCGCGCAACATCAGGCGCTGCTGATTTCGCCCTATTTCGTTCCCGGCGAAAAGGGCGTGACGTATCTCAGCGCACTCGCGAAACGCGGCGTCACGGTCAAAGTGCTCACCAACGCGCTCGCATCGACCGACGAGCCCGAAGTGCACGCAGGCTATTCACGCTATCGCATTCCCCTCCTCGAAGCCGGCGTCGAGCTCTTCGAATTGCGACCCATACCCGGACGTCCGCCGAGCGATGCGCACGGCACCTCATCGGGCGAGAGCCTGCACGCGAAATCGATGATCATCGACGGACGCATGGTGTTCGTCGGATCGATGAATCTCGATCCGCGCTCGCGAACGATCAATACGGAGATGGGCGTCGTCGTAGATTGCCCGGAACTCGCGGCGGTTCTGTCGAAATACTTCGACAGCGCAACGGCGCCCGAGAACGCGTTTCACGTCGTGCTGCAAAAGCCTGATGGCTCGTCGTCCGCCAAGCCTGTGCTGCGCTGGATCGCGGTCGACAAGGGCAAGCCCGTGATGTTCGAGCACGATCCGGAAACCTCGGAATGGAAGCGCATGAAAATTTCGCTGATGCGCGTACTCCCGATCGAAGGCATGCTGTAGGCGCGAGATGACCTCGCGCGCGATCGATGCGGCGGAGGCCCGCGACGATGACGAACGCAAGCGGAGCCGCGGATCCAGCACGCGAAACGACCGAAAACGCATCGTCGCGATCGCGACGAAAGCAGAAGGCGTTGCGCTGGATTCTGATCGCGGGATCGATCGTCGCACTCGCTACATTCGTCGTCGGCGCGGTCATCGGTGCCCGTTCGGTCCACTGGAGCAATCTTCCGCGACTGCTCGATGAGCTCGGCGCCTGGCACGATTCGCCGCTTGCGATGCTCGCGATGCTGGCGTGTTTCGTCGTCGGCGGCCTCGTCGTGTTTCCGGTGAATCTGCTGATCGCCACGGCGATCGTCGTGTTCGGGCCGCTGATCGGCACGCCCATCGCGCTCGCCGGATCGCTCGCGAGCGCCGCACTGCTGCATCAGATCGGTTGCTCGTTTCCCGAGCACGCGTGGACGCGCATCGCGAACGCGCACGTCGAGCGCATCCGCGAGCGCGTGGCGCGTCACGGCGTGCTTGCAGTGGCGATCGTGCGCGTGCTGCCGATTGCGCCGTACAGCATCGTCAGCCTGGCCGGCGGCGTCGCCGGGATCGCGCGAGCTCCGTTTCTCGTCGGAACCGCGCTCGGCATGCTGCCTGGCATTCTGCTCTATGCGTTGTTCGCCGATCGCGCGCGCGAAGTCATCGCCAACCCGCGGCCGCTGAGTTGGGCGATGCTGTCGTTTGCGGTGCTGCTGATCATTGCAATCGCGTTGCTGCTGCGCTTTTATCGGAAGCGTGGTGAACCGCGCAAGGACGCGCGGCAGTGAGCCGCCTGCGCATCGCGACCTACAACCTGCACAGCGGCATCGGCCTCGACCGACGTTTTCGCCCGCAACGTATTTCGGATGTGATCGCTGAGCTCGACGCCGACATCATTGCGATCCAGGAACTGCTTTCGCCGGTTTTCGGCTGCGACGTACACGAGCACCTGCGTCGCGAAACCGGGTTTCATCTGGCCACGATGACGACGATGCAGCTCGCGGGCGGCACGTTCGGCAACGCGGTGTTGAGTCGCTGGCCGATTCAGGATCACGTCGAGCATGACCTTACGATCGGCGCGCAGGAGCCGCGTGGCGCGCTGGATGTCATCATCGGCCGCGGTCGATCGAAATTGCGCGTGATGGCAACGCATCTTGGTCTTCGCACCGAAGAAAGACGGTTGCAGATCAGTCGCCTCGTGGAGATCGCGCGAGCAGAACCGGATGTTCCGACGGTGCTCGCGGGCGATCTCAACGTTCGCCGCGCGCGCGGGCGCGAGCTGATCGCATGTTTGGAATATTTCGGAAATGTCGCGGCGCCAAATACGTTTCCGTCGATCACGCCGATATTGCCGCTGGACCGTATTTTTGCATCGCCGAGCGCGTTGCTGCTGAGTGTCGAGGCGCATCGCAGCCGGCGCGCGCGGATCGCGTCGGATCATTTGCCGTTGGTGGCGACGATCGAGTTGCAGGATTGAGACGGTATGAGGTGGTAACTATGATTTCCCTTCTCCCGCTTGCGGGAGAAGGTGCCGAAGGCGGATGAGGGCGCTCTTGGCGGGCTTTATCCAGATTGCCCTCACCCTAGCCCTCTCGCGCAAGCGGGAGAGGGGACAAAGTTCGCGAAGTGTGAAGGAAGAGACGCCGTGGAACGGAGGGGACAAAACGCAGCGGGGTCGGAGAACGTGAGCGGGGAAGGCCTCAGCACTCGATGACGTTGACCGCGAGCCCGCCGCGGGATGTTTCCTTGTATTTGTCCTTCATGTCGCGGCCGGTGTCGCGCATGGTCTTGATCACCTTGTCGAGCGATACGCGATGCTTGCCGTCGCTGCGCGCTGCCATGCGCTGCGCGTTGATCGCCTTGACGGCGCCCATCGCGTTGCGCTCGATGCACGGGATCTGCACGAGTCCGCCGATGGGATCGCAGGTGAGGCCGAGGTTGTGCTCCATGCCGATCTCGGCCGCGTTCTCGACCTGGTAGATCGTGCCGCCGAGCGCGGCGGCGAGTCCGCCGGCGGCCATCGAGCAGGCGACGCCCACTTCGCCCTGGCAGCCGACTTCGGCGCCGGAGATCGATGCGTTTTCCTTGTAGAGGATTCCGATTGCGCCGGCGGTGAGCAGAAAATCGATGATGCCGTCTTCGTTGGACTTCGGACAAAACCGCTCGTAGTAGTGCAGAACGGCCGGAACGATGCCGGCGGCACCGTTGGTCGGCGCGGTGACAACGCGTCCGCCGGCGGCGTTTTCCTCATTGACCGCGAGAGCGTAGAGATTGACCCAATCGAGGATCGTCAGCGGATCGCGCAGCGCCGCTTCGGGCCGCGCACTCAGATCGACAAACATCGCTGGCGCGCGCCGTTTGACGTGAAGACCGCCCGGCAGGGTGCCGCCTTCGCGCTGGCCGCGGGCGACGCAGCCCTGCATCGCGCGCCAGATCGTGAGCAACCCGGATCGGATATCGGCTTCGCTGCGCCAGACTTTCTCGTTTTCCAGCATGACGCCGGCGATCGTCTTGCCGCTGTCTTCGCAGTACTTCAGAAGTTCATCGCCCGAATGAAACGGATACGGCAACGACGTCGTGTCGGCGACGATGCGGTCTTCTGCCGCTTCGTCCTGGTTGACGACGAAACCGCCGCCGACCGAGTAGTAGTCGCGCGTCGCCAGCAGTTCTCCGGCTTCGTCGAATGCGCTGAAGCGCATGCCGTTCGAGTGGTACGGAAGTTTCTGCCGTTTGTTGAAAACGAGATCGGTCTTCTCGTCGAACGCGATTTCGTGGTGGCCAAGCAGGCGGACCTTCTTTTCGCCGCGGATGCGCTTCAGTCGTGGCGGAATCGATTCGGGATCGATCTTGTCCGGCCATTCGCCTTCGAATCCGCACAGGATCGCTTTGTCCGTGCCGTGGCCGCGGCCGGTCAGCGCGAGCGAGCCGAACAGCTCGCAATGCACGCGGCGGACGCGGCCGAGGATGCCGGGCCCGTCGAGCCAGCGCTGGCAGAAACGCGCGGCTGCGCGCATCGGTCCGACGGTGTGCGAGGACGAAGGTCCGATGCCGATCTTGAAAAGGTCGAAAACGCTGACGGCCATATACGGAAGATAGGGGCGGCGAGGGCGCTATTCTACGCGCCCGTTCCGGCCGCCGGCCGTATGGCTCTGATCCTTTACCAGCGCGACGACTGCAAGCTCTGCGACGAAGCAATCGCCGTGCTCGCCGCCGCGCACGCGCCCGAGTTCGAAAGCATATGGATCGACGGCGACGCCGCGCTCGAAGCGCGCTACGGCGAGCGCATTCCGGTTCTTCGCGACGTCGTCAGCGGCCGCGAGCTCGGCTGGCCGTTCGGTGCGGACGATGTCCGGCGCTTCATCGGCGCCGGGTGATGCCGGCGCCGACCCGAACAAGCGCCAAAGGAGAACAGCGTTACAGCAGCGAAGATGCGTGGTCGAGCACGGCCTTGCAGGCCTGCTGCGTCAGATTGCTTTCGAGGCTGCCCATCTTGGTGATGTCCAACGACTTGCCGTCGCTGCCGATCAGGTTGCCCTGTGCGCCGCTCGTGTAGCCGCTGTCCTGCTGCGCGGCGTCCGCTCCGCCAATCTTGCCGATCAGCCGGTCTTTCATCGAAGTCGCCGTGCTGTCGGTGAGATAGTTGTTGCTGATGCAGAACTGCAGAATGCCTGCAGCATTGCCCGCGCTGCCCGAAGCGAGCGAGCCGAGGCTCATGCCGCCTTGCAGCGCGCCGAGATCCTGCGACGATGCACTCGTCGCAAGAACGAGCGCCGTAACGGCCGCGATGCACGCGATCGATCTCTTTGTCATGACACGCTCCTTCCGAGTGCGAGGGTTGCTGATTTTCGCGCCGATTTTCCCACCCGCAGGGCAAGACCCGAGCGATGGGCGATCGGCGGCGGGTTATTGCCGATCGATGGCTTCGGGAGGTTCCGCACCCGATTCGAGTGGCGGAATCTCGCCCTGCGCCGCGTCCACCGCCGGTGTGCGCCAGCCCGCCGAGACGCCCCAGAAATAGAAACCGACTCCGATGACGGCGACCAGAGCCAGATCCCAGCCGAACGGTATGACGTCGCGCCCTCCGAACTGCTTGCTGCCGAGGCACGACACGAGCGCAATCACGGGCAGGTAGGCGATGAGCCACCACGCGCCCGCAAGCTGCCGTCCGAAATCGTGCCAGCCTATCTTCGCCTGGTAGTAGAAATAGATTGGCAGTGCGACGACGACCAGCAGGATGATCTCGCCGGTCAGCGGCCATTTCGCCCAGTACAAGAGCTCCGCCGAGAACACGAACGCGAGGATCGCGATCAGCGAAAGACCGGGCAGGCGGAACGGCCGGTGCAGATCGGGCGCCGTGCGCCGCAGGCTCACCACACTCACCGGTCCCGTCAGATACGAAATGATCGTCGCCACCGAAATCACCGCGGCCAGCGTCGCCCAGCCGCGAAAGAAGAACAGGAACACGAACGCGACCGCAAGGTTGAACCACATCGCCGGCCGCGGCACCCCGTAGATCGGGTGAATTCTCCCCAGCACCTTGGGCAGCGTGCCGTTGCGCTCCATGCCGTAGATCATGCGCGACGTCGTCGCGGTGTAGGTGATGCCGGTGCCGCTCGGGCTCACGAACGCATCCGCGTACAGAAGAAGCGCGAGCCAGTTGAGATTCACCGCGATCGCAAGCTGCGCGAACGGCGAGCTGTAATTCAGCGCCGCCCAGCCGTGTTCTTCGATCAGCGCCGGATCGACTGCGCCGAGAAATCCGATCTGCAGCAGCAGATAGACCACCGTTGCGAGCGCGATCGAGCCGAGCATGCCGAACGGCACGCTGCGTCCCGGATTGCGTGCTTCGCCGGCGAGATTCACCGGACTCTGGAATCCGTTGAAACTGAACACGATGCCGCTGATCGCGACGGCCGTCAGGATGGCTGGAATGCTGAAAGCGTGCGGGCCGCCGTGCGCGCCGATCGAGAAATTTCCGGGATGGAACTCCGTCGCGATCAGCGCGATGGCTGTTGCCGCGGGGATGATCAGCTTGAACACCGTGATCGCCGAATTCGTCTGCGCGAAGAGTTTCACGCTCCAGAAGTTGACGAGGAAGTACACGACCACGAGCACCGCCGCGATGGCGAGCCCGGGCGGAGTCAGCTCGCCGCCGCCGCCGGGAAAATGGATGAAGAGGTTCTGCGCCCAAGGCCACGGCCACGACGCCATGTATTGCACGGAGGCTTCGGCCTCGACTGGGATGACGGAGACAATCGCGATCCAGTTCGACCATGCCGCGATGAATCCGACCAGCGATCCGTGCGAATAGTGGCCGTAGCGCACCATGCCGCCGGACTCGGGAAACATCGCGCCGAGCTCGGAATAAGTGAGCGCGATCGCCGTGATGATCGCCGCGCCAATCAGCCATGCGTAGATCGCGCCCGGGCCCGCCAATTGTGCTGCATGCCAGGCGCCGAACAGCCAGCCCGAGCCGATGATCGAGCCGAGCCCGGTCAGCATGAGAGCGAAGGCGCCGACGTCGCGGCGGATGGCGGAACGATCGGACATACGGACTCCTGCGCAGAGGCGCTCCAGGCATCGGCATGGAACCGCGGCGGGACTCGCCGCGCGGTGGATATTCGCAGGTTTGCCCGATGTCGTCTGCGGCACAAACGCCTACCAGGGCGCGCGCCGCGCCGGATTTCAGCCGGTCCACGCCGGACTCGGCATCGAGCGGCGGCGGGTCCACCGGACTCGGGCGGAGGCGGGACGTGGACGGTGCCGATGAAATCCGCTTCAGAATTTTCGTCGGGCTGCCCAGCGGGCCGCACGCCGTCGCGCGCCATGGGCTAGGATCGCCCTCCAACCAGGGCAAGGCAGGACGAATCATGTCGAGGACATTGCGCGCCGCGCTTTTTCTTCTGTGTGCCGCGGGCGCCGCAGCACCGTTCGATTCCGCACGGGCACAGATCGATATCGTCACCGAACGTTATGACGGCGCACGCCTCGGCGCGAATCTTCAGGAAACCCAGCTCGACACGTCGAACGTCAATGTCAGCTCATTCGGCAAGCTCTGGTCCTACACGGTCAGCGGTTCGGTGTACGCGCAGCCGCTCTACGTGCGCAACGTGTCGATCGCGGGCGGCACGCACAACGTGCTGTACGTCGTCACGATGAATGACATGGTGTATGCGTTCGATGCCGACTCGGGCGTCGATTCGCCGCTGCAGTCGTTCGATATCACCAGCGGGGCGCCGCCGGGTTCATTTCCACCTTGCATCGCGGACATCCTCGGCTTCAACGACAACATCATCGGCAATGTCGGCATCGAAAGCACGCCGGTCATCGATCTTTCGACGAACACGATCTACGTCGTCGCCCGATTGGAACATTCGGACAACGGTGCCTGCGGCGGAGCGAACCGGACGTTCACGCAGAGCCTGCATGCGCTCGACATGGCGACGTTCGCCGAAAGGTCCGGGAGTCCGGTGATCATCGGCGGCAGCGTGCCCTGCGCCGGCAGCGGCACCAGCTGCAACAGCGGAACTCTGACGTTCGATCCGAAAATCGAAGATCAGCGCTCGAGCCTTGCCTTGTCGAACAGCCGCATCTTCATCGCGTGGTCATCGCACAGCGACCAGTTGCCGTATCACGGCTGGGTCATGGCGTACGACGCGACGACACTGACGCAGACGATGATCTGGTCGTCGGCTCCGGACGGAACGCCGTTCAACGGCGCGGGTGTCTGGATGGGCGGCCGCGCACCGGCCGTCGATGCGGACAACAACGTCTACTACACGACGGGAAACGGAACGTGGGATGGCGTAACGAATTTCGGCGAGTCGTTCGTGAAATTCGGACCGACGGCCGATGCGCCGCTCGTCGATTGGTTCACGCCGGATGCGTATAACTTTCTCAATAACGCCGATCTTGATCTCGCCGGCTCCGGGCCGATTCTCGTGCCTGGCACCGATCTCATCATCAGCGGTGGAAAAGGCGGCATCTTCTACATGACGCACACCGCGGACCTGGGTCACGAGATGACCGGCGATCTGCAGATCCCACAAGAGTTCGACAACAGCCGGAATCCGGGCGACGCCGATCAGATCAAGGGCGGACCTGTTTACTGGAACCGCGACAGCGGTCTCGGTCCCTGGATGTACGTCTGGTCGGACGGCAACAACCATTTCAATGCCTACCATTTCAACGGTGCGACATTCGATCTGCCGCCCGTGTCGCAAAGCACGGCGCTGTCTCCGCAGGGTTCCGCGGGCGGCGTTCTGACGCTGTCGGCGAACGGCAGCACGCCGGGCTCCGGCATCGTCTGGGTCTCGATGGCGATCGAGGATGCGAACAGCAACGTGCACGCCGGAAGGTTGCGTGCGTTCGACGCGGACGATCTCGACACCGAACTGTGGAATTCGGACCAGAACCAGGCCCGCGACGACGCCGGCAACTGGCCGAAGTTCAGCCCGCCGACGGTCGTCAACGGTCGCGTATATCTCGGCTCGTTCCCGATCGATGGCGTCAGCGACACGGCGGTGAACGTTTACGGCTTGCTCGTGCCGCCGCCACCCGGCGACTTCACGCTCGCGGCTACGCCGCCGAATCCCGGCGTCAATCCCGGCGGCAGCGTCCAGTATTCGATCAGCACCGCCGAGATCAACAACTTCTCGCAGCCCGTTCACCTCGACGTGAGCGGGTTGCCGACTGGCGCGACTGCAAGCTTCGACACGAACGATGTGGTGCCGCCCGCGCAGATGACGCTGACGATCAGCACCGCGACATTGACCCAGCTCGGCGAATATCCGCTGATCATCACCGGCACCGCAGGGTCATTGACCCACAGCGTCGATGTCGGTCTTTACGTCACCGATGCCGTAGCCGGCGCCGGAACCATCAGCATCGATTTCGTCGGCGCCTCCACGGCGCTCGCTGCGATCGACCTCGCGGGTGTGACCGCCAAACCCAACTGGAATGAACCCGCCGACGCGAGCGGCAGTGCGCTCGAGCTGCTCGACGAATCCGGCGCCGACACCGGCGCGACACTCGACTGGACTGCCGACGCCGTCGATGCACTGGGCATCGGTTCGGCGACGCCCGACTTCGTGATGATGGACGGCTTCCTCGATGCGATGGGAAACAGCACGAGCATCACGGTTACGAACCTGCCGGCCGATCCGAATGGTTATCTCGTGTACGTCTACGCCGACGGCAACAACGGCGGCAGCGACAGCACCGGCACCTACGTGCTCGACGGCAACGACGGCATGTCGTCGACGATCACGATCATCGATGCGGCGAACGCCACGTTCGACGGCAATTTCGTCCTGGCCAACAACAGTCCCGGCAACTACGCGGTGTTTTCCACAACCGGCACCGGCTTCACGCTCACGACGCCAGGAACTTCCGCCACGATGCACGCGCCGCTCAATGGCATCCAGATCGTGCACGGCATTCCCGTCGACCACGATCTCATTTTTACCGACGGCTTCGATGGTTGACGGGAACGCGTCTCGGAATGCGGCCATGCCGTTCGTGCGGAGACAGCGAAGCACGAACGGCTGGCGAGACTCGTGACGTCGGAACAGCCCGCTCTCGATACCCTCAGCGCGAACAGCGGTTATGCGCGCACCGTGGCGACTAGGCCCGTGCTTCGCCGCGCCGCAGCCGCGCCAGAATCTCTGCTCGCGCCTCGCGCAGGATCGAATCGCGATCGAGACTCTCGACGATCTCGGCGACGACACGCTTGGGACCTTTTTCGCCCCAGGATTTTCCAGCGATGAGATATTTTTCGGCGGCGCGCCCGACAAGCTCCGTTGCATACCATGCCAGAGCACCTTGCGCGCCCGCGGTAACCACCGTCGATAGCCCCGCGCTCAGGCCTTTCAGCGCCGACGAGACGAGCTGCACGCCCCAGATCGCGCCCATCAATGCCGCGAGCTGCGCTGAGATCACCGCAATCAGCGAGCCCGCTTCGCTCTTGGTGAGCGGCAGTCCGTAGACGCGGCCAAGATGCATCACCAGCGCCGCGTCGAGCGCACCGGCGGCGAGCAGATCCGCGACAGGAATCGGATTCAGCGCGACCGCGATGCTCTTTGCGATGCAATATTGCCGGATCACGTTCGCCGCGAGCTCGCCGCGCGCCTCGGCGATGCGCCGCCCGACCTGATCCGAAAGGCGTCCGGCGAAGAGGCTCGCATTGAGGGCCGCAAGCGTCTTGCCTTCACGCTCGATGATTGCAGCGAGACGATCGCGAAGCGCCGCGATGTCGGGTGTCTGTTCGATGAGCTCCGCATGTTCGCCGCCTGCAGCATCGACGCGCATGCGCTTCTGCGGGGCCGGCCGCGCGCTGACGGCGACGACATCTTCCGCACGCACCAGTCCACGCGCGTGCTCGCGCAGGCGTTCGAGCAACCGTTCGCGTTCGTCTTCGCCATAACGGTCCGCCTTGTTCAACGCGAGCAGCAGCGGCCGCTCGGTGCGCGAGAGCAGGCGCAATGCATCCAGCTCGCGTTGCGTCATGTCGCCATCCACGACGAACACGACGAGATCGCTGACGCCGGCGACTTCGAAGGCGAGTTTCTCGCGCGCTTCGCCGTCGAGCTCGTCGATGCCGGGCGTATCGATCAGGTGCACGCCGCTGCCGGCGACTTCGCGCCACGCGCGTTGCGTCGCATCGCGCGTCGTGCCGTGCAGCACGCCGACCGTGAAAGCGTCCTCGCCGAGCAATGCGTTCGCCAGCGCAGACTTGCCGACGCTGACGCGGCCGAACACGGCGATGTGCAATTCGCCGCGCTCGAGCTTGCGCAGCATCGTTTCGAGCCGGGAAAAATCCGCCGCGAGCGTGGTGCGGATCGCGGGCGGAATATGCTCGTCGTCGAGCAGCGCGCGCAGACTTTCGACCGCCTGTAGGCTATGGCTCGCGCCGGAAGATGCGCGCGTCGTAATTTCCGGCGCCTCTGCGTTGCGCGCGAATCGAGCGCGCAGCCGCTTCAGCCAGTCGGCGACTTCGGTCACGTGCGGCGCACGTCGGGTCCGGGCGACTTCGCGCGCGCTATTTTCCGTTCAGCGCGAGATGACCGTGCACCGGCACTTCCGCGCCGATGTCCGCCCAGTCGCTGCCGTTGCCGAGGCCGAAATCGGCGCGCTTCAGCGTGGTGTCGACGTCGAGCGTCGCGGCGTTGCCGTTCTCCGCGAACTTGACCTTGAGCGTGACCGGCTTGGTCTGGTTGTGGATGGTCAAGTTGCCCTTCGCCTCGACGCCGCCGTCGGCGGCCTTCGCGAATGATTCGGTGACGAAGTGCGCGCTGGGTGTCTTGGCCGTGTCGAAGAAATCCGAGGTCGCGAGCGTCTGGTCGCGCTCGCCGCTAGCGGTGTCGACGCTGGCGAGATCGACGGTGACGTCGAACTTCGATTTCGCTGGATCAGCGGAGTCGTATGCGATCGTGGCATCGAATTTCTTGAACTTGCCGTCGAACGACTGGCCCTGGTAGCTGCCCTTGAAAGTGAGCGTGCTCTTGGCGGAATCGACTTGCCAGTCGCGTGCAAAAAGTGCCGTGGGCAGCATCAGCAAAGCGACGGTCAGCATGCGCAACATGGCGCAACTCCTTCAGGTCGGTACGCGCGGCGCGCGCCGAAACGGCAGCATACGCGCGAGCACCGCATCGCGATTGGCGAAATGGTGCATGAGCGCAATCGTCGCATGTCCAGCGGCCACTGTGGCGAGTGTGCAGAACAGCCAGAAGTGCGCATTCTTCGCGAAATCCTTGAGCGCGTCGTCGGGGCCGCCGGTGAGGCTCGGCACCTGGAAGAGGCCGAACCAGTACAACGGCCTGAGCGCGGACGCCGAATCGAACAGCCAGCCCGAAAGCGGGACCGCGAATATCAGCGTGTACAGGAGCGCATGTCCGAAACGAGCGGCGATCGTTTGCCAGTGCGGCACGCCCGAAGGCTCCTCGGGGCGCGGATCGAAAAGACGCCAGCCGAGCCGGAACACGGCCAGCGCAAAGATCGTGAGGCCGAGCGATTTGTGGAACGAGAACACTGGAATCACGTTGGGCTTCTTGGGCAACTCGACCATGACGAGGCCAATCGTCGCCTGCACCAGGATCAGCAGCACGGTCGTCCAGTGAAAGAACTTGGCGACGCTGCCCCAATGTGAGACGCCGCTCTTAAGTGCCATCCGGTTTCTGCTCCGCAGGTTTCTGCTCGTCCTGGCGCGCCGCGCCGCTGTCCGCGATGCCTTCGATCTCGAAGCGCAGCTGGATGTTCTCGCCGACGACATCCGCGTAGCGCTTGATGCCGAAGTCCGAGCGATGCAGCACGGCCTTGGCCGAGAATCCCGCTTTCTGCTTGAACTGGTACGGATCGTTGCCGATGCGGTTCAGCGTGAACTCGACGTCGACGGCCTTCGTCTCGCCGTGCAGCGTGAGATCGCCGTGGATCACGCCGTTCTTGTCGTCCTTCTTCTCGACACTTTTGCTGATGAAGCGCGCCGTCGGCCAGTGCTGCGCGTCGAGGAATTGCCCGGAACGAACCATGTCGCTCCACTTGGCGTCGCCCATGTCGGCGGAGGTCATGTCGATTTCGATGTCGACGCGGCCGGAGCTCCAGTCCTTTTCGTCCAGCTGGAACCAGCCGCTCTTGACGTGCAGTCGGCCTTGCGGATGCGAGAAACGCTGATGATCGGCAGTGAACCAGATCTGCGTGTGCACCGGATCGAAACGATATACCTCGGCCGCGCCATACGCCGCGGGCGCCGCGAAAAGCGCGGCGACGATGAACATTGCATTGGTATTGAAA
>DASYJJ010000390.1:0-7592 GCA_035996605.1 Rhodanobacteraceae bacterium | reverse complement strand
GTCGCCGGCATCCTCGACGGACTCGACGGACGCGTCGCGCGCCTTACCGGCACGCAGAGCGAATTCGGCGTGCAATACGATTCGTTGTCCGACATGGTGAGTTTCGGACTGGCCCCGGCGCTGGTCATGTATACGTGGTCGCTGTCCTCGCTGAAGTCGTATGGATCGGCCTGGGGCAAAGTCGGTTGGGCGGCCGCGTTCATCTATGCGGCCTGCGCCGCGCTCCGGCTCGCGCGCTTCAACACGCAGGTCGGTGTCGCCGACAAGCGCTATTTCCAAGGACTCGCGAGCCCGGCCGCCGCCGGCCTTTGTATGTCGTTCGTGTGGGCGATCGAGGACTTCGGTTTCGACGGCGTCGACGTCCAATTCCTGACACCGATCGTTGCGGTGATCAGCGGTCTCTTGATGGTCAGCCGCGTGCGCTACTTCAGCTTCAAGGCATGGCCCAAATCCGACCGCGTGCCGTTCATCTGGATTCCGGCCGTCGTGCTGATCATCGTCGCTCTGTACGTCAACACGGCGCTCGTCCTCTTCGCGATCGCCGCGCTCTACGTCGTTTCGGGTCCGGTGCTGACGCTGATGGGCCGCATCCGCCATCGCGGTCGGCGTGCATCGCGCAGCGCCGAGCGGCGCGAGACATGAAACTCGCGCGCCGCGCAGCCTCGCCTGGCGCCGGGCGCGAAGGCGACGCCGCGCGCACGCTTGCGTTCCTCGCCGATCTCTCTCAGGCCTTCGCGGTTTCGCTCGATCTGCGCAAGACGCTGCCCGAAGCGATGAACCGCGTCGCCGATTTCATGCAGGCCGAAGGCGCATCGCTGTTCCTGATCGATCCGGCGACGCGCGTGCTCGAATGCCGCATCTGTGTTGGACCGGTCGACATGAGCGGCGTGCGTCTGGCCATCGGGCAGGGCGTGGTCGGTCTTGCGGTCGAGCAGAACGTGACGCAGATCGTCGCCGACGCAACGACCGATGCGAGAGTCTGGCGGCCCGGCGATGAGAGCAGCGGTTTCGTCACCAAGAGTCTTCTCTGCGCGCCGCTCAGCACCGCGGCGGGTCCGATCGGTGCCATCGAGCTCGTCAACCGGCGCGATGGTCGTGCGTTCAGCGCCGAAGATGCCGAGATGCTGCGCCTGCTCGCCGCGCCGACGGCGCTCGCGATCAACAACGCGCGCATGGCCAACGATCTGGTCGAGCAGCAGCGCATGAAGCGTGAGTTCGATCTCGCGCGCAAGCTGCAGAAATCGCTGTTGCCCAAACGGCGCCGCGGCGGATTCCCGGTGCTCGGCGTGAACCTGCCCGCGCATGAGATCTCCGGCGACTTCTATGACTACTTCGAGCTCGCCGACGGCCGCGTCGGTTTCGTCGTCGGCGACATTTCCGGAAAAGGTCTCGATGCCGCGTTGCTGATGATCCGCGCGGCGAGTCTGCTGCGCTGGGCGGGCAAGGATGGCATTGCGCCGAGCGCATGGCTGGCGCGCGCCAACGAGGAGTTGTGCGAATCGACGCACGATGGACGCTTCGTCTGCGCGCTGGTCGGCTATTGCAACAAGGAGGGCACGGCCGTGCAGTTCGCCGGCGCGGGTTTCCCACCGGTGCTGGTCTATCGGCGCGGCTCGTTCTCCGAGTATGGATCGGGCGGTCCGCCGCTCGGCATCGTCGCCGGCATCGCGTTCGAGCAATACGAGGTCGATCTCAACGGCGGCACGATGTACGCGTTCTCCGACGGCGCAACCGATGTCCGCAACCCCGACGGCTCGCGCCTCGGCGGCGCCGGCGTGCGCGAACTCATCGCGCGCCACGCGACCGCCGCGCCCGATGCGCGGTTGCGCGCGTTGTTGTCGGATCTGAAACATCTCAAGCTCGTCGACGATACGACGCTGCTGCTGATCGAGAAGCCGCGCGCGCACGATGCGCAGGTGTTGCTCGAGCACCACATGCCCGCGCGTGCCGAGTACCTTCGCGACACGCGCAATGCGCTGCGCAAGGTGCTCGATCAGATCGGCGTCGAGCCGTCGCTGCGCGACAAGCTCGTGCTTGCGGTCGACGAGGCCTGTACGAACATCATCCGCCACGCGTACGGCGCGGCCGGAGACGGTGGCATCGGCCTTCGGGTCAGCCGCGCGGACGATGTGTTGAGCTTCGAGCTGACCGACGATGCGCCGTGCGTCGATCCCGGGCGCATGCGTCCGAAGCCGCTTGGCGAATGCCGCGCCGGCGGACTCGGCATCGCACTGATCGACACCGTGATGGACACCTGGCATGTGGAACCGGCGTCCGCGCGGAGCGGCAATCGGCTTGTCCTGCGCAAACGCATCGAGGACGGTTCGGCATGAAACGGCGAATTGGCAACAAGTCGGTTTTGCGCATGAAGCGCATGCTCGACCTGATGAGCGCACCGCGGAACGTATGCACTGCCCGTCTGCAAATTCGCGGCGCCACGCCGCGTCGCAATCCGAAGAGGTTCGCATGAGCGGCATCGATAGCGAAATGTACGACGGCATCCTGCTGATTCGCCTGCGCGGCGAAGTGGATCTGTCGTGGTCGCAGCAGGTACGCCACGCCGTGCTCTCCGCGCTGGAGACGAATCCCGCGGTCGGCGTCGAGCTGTCCGAGGTGAGCTACATCGATTCCTCCGGCATCGCGGCGCTGGTCGAAGGCTTTCAGAGTGCTCGGGCACGCGGCAGCCGCTTCGCGCTGGTCGCGGTCAGCGATGCCGTGCGCGCGGTGCTCGAGCTCGCGCGGCTCGATCGCGTGTTCCTGATCGTGTCCGATCCTGCCGCGGTGAGCGGAGCCTGAGCGGCGTGCCCTCGATCAGCGGCTCGCTTGCGAGTCTTGGCCGCGCGAGCCTCGGCGCGCTCGGCGGAATGGGCTACGCGGCGATGTTGCTGCTCGATGCGCTGCGACTGAGCCTTTTCGGCTGGCGCGAAGGCCAGCCGGTGCGGCTCGCATCGATCATCCGGCAGATGCGCGAAATCGGCGCCGACGCGTTGCCGATCGTCGCGCTGCTGTCTATGACGGTCGGCATCATGCTCGGCATCCAGTTCATCGCCGCGCTGAGCGAATTCGGCGCGCAGTCGCAGGTCGTGATTGCGGTGGCGAAATCGGTCACGCGCGAATTCGGTGCGTTGATCACGGCGATCCTGGTGGCCGGCCGCTCCGGATCGGCGCTCGCTGCGCGCATCGGTTCGATGACGGTGTCGCAGGAAGTCGACGCGCTCGCGGTGATGGGCATCGAGCCCGTCCGCTATCTCGTTGCGCCGGCGCTGATCGCGATGCTGGTCATGCTGCCGGCGCTGACGATCTTCGCGAATGCGATCGCGATTTTCGGCGCGGCGTTCTACTGCGCGCCTGCGTTGAACGTGACGCCGACGGCGTATCTGCTTCAGACACTCTCGCTGCTCTCGCCGGGCGACGTGTGGCAGGGCCTGGCCAAGAGCGGTGTGTTCGCCGTCCTGATTACACTGATCGGCGTCGCCACCGGTTTTTCGGTCAGCGGCGGTGCGGAAGGCGTCGGCCGCGCGACGACACGATCGGTGGTGCTGGCAATATGCTGGATCATCGTGGTCGACATGATTTTCAGTTTCTTCCTCAACCGATGATGATCGGCGCGAAGCCTCTGATTCGTCGTCCCGGCGAAAGCCGGGATCCATCTTGCTTTGGCGATGGAAAGGAAAAATGGATCCCGGTTTTCGCCGGGACGACGAATGGGGGAGTGATCGCATGAACGCGACTGTTCTCGCCCAACCGACAAGCCCCGTCGCCCCGCTCATCGAAGTCGAAAAACTCGAAGCCTGGTACGGCCGTCGGCGCGTGCTGCACGGCGTCGATTTCTCGGTCAATCCTGGCGAGATCCGCGTGATCATGGGCGGATCAGGTTCGGGCAAGTCGACGCTGCTGCGACATTTGCTCGGCTTGCAACGACCGCGCAGCGGCAGCGTGCGGCTGCTCGGCGTTGATCTTCGCAATGCGAGCGAGCGCGAGATGCTCGACCTGCATCGCCGCATCGGCGTGTCGTTCCAGGGTGGTGCGCTGCTGACATCGCTGACGGTCGGCGAGAACGTCGCGTTGCCGTTGCGCGAGCACACCCGGCTCGATCCCTCGACGATCCGCATCATGAGCCGGCTCAAGCTCGAGGTCGTCAATCTCGGCGGCTTCCAGGATCTGATGCCAAGCCAGCTTTCCGGCGGCATGGTCAAGCGCGCGGCTCTGGCGCGCGCGATCGTGATGGATCCGAAGCTTCTCTTCTTCGACGAGCCTTCCGCCGGGCTCGATCCGGTCGTTTCGGCCGAGCTCGACGAGCTGATCCTTCGTCTGCGCGATGCGTTGCGCATGACCATCGTCGTGGTCACTCACGAGCTCGAAAGCGCGTTCAAGATCGCCGATACGATCACGGTGCTGGATCAGGGCGAGATCCTGATGACCGGCACGGTCGCGACGGTACGCGCGGCCGACAATCAGCGCATTCAGGATCTCTTGAACCGACGTCCGCGCGAGATTCACGTCGACGCGGATGCCTACCTCAAGCGACTCACCGAGGAGGAGGCCTGATAGAGTCGGCGTCCGCAGCGTCGCAAAGACGCCGCGGGCTCAGGCTCGGGGGAGCGATGTGAGACGCGATACCGTCAACTACACGCTGGTCGGCGCCGTAGTCCTCGCTGCGATCGTGCTGCTTTTGGTCGGCCTTGCGCTTATCACGGGCCGCAGCGGCGCGAGCACCGGCTATGTCGTGCGCTATCACAACGTGACCGGCCTGCGTTACGGCGCGCCGGTGTTTTATCAGGGCTATCGAATCGGCCAGGTCGACGGCATCACGCCCGAGCGCACCGCGGACGGAACGCGCTACAAAGTCGATCTCGCCATCCGGCGCGACTGGTCGATTCCCAAAGACAGCCCGGCGCATCTGCAGTCGACGGGATTGCTCGCCGACGTATCCGTCGGCATCACCGAAGGCAGCAGTCGCGAAACGCTGCCGCCGGGCGGAGAGCTCAAGGGCATCGAAGGCGCCGATATCTTCGCCGCGGTGAACGAGCTCGCCGGCCAGATCACCGAGCTCACGCGCAACCAGATCACGCCGTTGATCCACACGCTTGCCGAACGCGTCGACTCGATCACCGGCGCGATCGACAAGACGACGCCGCGGATTCTGGAGCAGACGCGCGTGCTGCTCGACCGGCTGAATGTCGCCGCGGATTCGATGAACGACGTGCTGAAGCCGGAGAATCGCGCGCAGGTCGGCGCGATCCTCGGCGAAGTCAGCAAGCTCAGCACCGAATTGCGCAAGACGCGCGAGACGCTCGATCAGGCGCTCGGCGAGATCGGCGCGATCGCAAAGGAGAACAGGCCCGATGTGCGCAGCTCCGTGCAGGATCTCTCGAGCGTGCTCGAAGCATTGTCTTCGCGCATGGACGTGATCACGCATCATCTGGAATCGTCGAGCCGCAACCTCGATGAGTTCAGCCGCGAGATCCGTACGCATCCGAACCGGTTGATCATCGCGCCCAAAGCCGACAAAGTTGAGGAAGAGCCGCAATGAAACCGCGCTGGATCGCTTTGCTGGCGGTGGCCGCACTCGGCGGTTGCGGTTCGCCGACAGTCCCGGATTTCACGTACTACCGGCTGCCCAACCCGCAGCCGTTGGAAGCCGCGCCGGCGCCGCTGTTCGGCGACATCGTCGTCGACGTGTTCGGCGCAGACGGCTTGTATTCGGATCAGGCTCTGATCTACGCGCTCGATTCAACGGCCGAGCAGCTGCGCCAATATCACTATCAGTTGTGGACGGATCCGCCGACGCGAGTCCTGCAGCGGCGCATGATTCAGCAGTTGCGTGGAGCGAAGATCGCCGGCGACGTCACCGACGCACTGCCGGCGAGCCATCCGGCGATTCACATTTCGGGCGTGATTCTTCGTTTCGATCGCTCGCCGAATGGCTCGGGCGGATTCAACGCAACGGTCGCGCTGAAGCTGCGCGCCGACGACATCGGCGGATCGCCGATGATCGACGACTACTACCGCGCCGAGCTTCCAACCGCGGGCACGGATGTCAAGGCCACCGTCGACGCCTATGGCGCGGCGCTCGATCAGATATTCGCGGAGTTCTACACCGATCTTCAGAAGCGGGGGCAAGCGCATGCTGGATGATGCGAAGCTCCAATTGCTCGGAGAGATGGGGATCGACGTGTACGTTTCGCGCTCGGCGCGGATGCCGAGCGGAGCCGCGGCGATCTCTCAGGCGACGCCGACAGCGAATCCTGCGCCGACCGGCGCCCGCGAAGGCGTACACGCTCGCGTTGCGTTGGTCGCGCGAGTGCAAGGATCATCCGAAAGTGTTTTGCTCGCCCAAGCGCAACGCGCGCTCGCGTTCGCGCAAGTCGATAGCGTGATCGGAGACGCCGCAGAGTCGCGTGACTTCATCAACAACGCGCGGGGCCTCGTCGTGTTCGGCAAGTCATTGGCGCGGGACGTCGGCTCGGCTTTGCCAGCCGATCGCGCGAAGTGCGTGCACTGGATTTCGGCCGCGGAGGTCGCGAGCATCGTCGGCAATTCCGACGCGAAGCGAGCGCTGTGGAGCGAACTCAGGCGCATGATTCGCTCGCTGCGCAACAAAGAAAGCGACCGGGAATCTTGATGGCATTTGTGCGAGCGCTTCCGGCAACCCCAGCATTGGCCGTGAAAGCTCGCCCGAGATAAAGTCGGTCCATGTGAAGTGCTTCGCCGTTGGCGCGTCAAGCTCAGAACACACCGCCAGTGGAATCACGCCGAAAGGGCGACGCCAAACACGCAACGAGGGTTTTGGCAGACGTGGTCGCGATCCTCAAGGAACCGTTTCCGAATTTTCGTCCGATGCGCACGGACGATCTCGAGACCGTCGCCTCGATCGAGGTGTCTGCGTATGCGTTTCCGTGGACGCACGGCATCTTCAACGACTGCCTGCGCGCCGGCTACGAATGTTGGGTTCTTGCAAGGCCCGTCGAGATCGTCGGCTATGGCGTACTTTCCGCCGCTGCGCGCGAGGCACACATCCTCAACGTGTGCGTTACGCCCGAAGAACAGCGCCGCGGATACGGACGGCGCATCGTGCTCCGACTGCTCGATCTCGCACGCTGGCATCACGCCGAACGCGTTTTTCTTGAAGTCCGGCCCTCGAATCCGCACGCGATCGCGTTGTACGAATCGATGGGATTCAACGAAATCGGTCGACGGCCGAATTATTACCCGGCAAGACGCGGACGCGAGGACGCGGTGGTGATGGCGATGGAGTTGCTCGGGCCTGAGTCTTGAAACCTCTCCCGCTTGCGGCAGAGATCAGTCTTGGAACCCTCTCCCGCTTGCGGCAGAGATCAGGCTTGGAGCCCTCTCCCGCTTGCGGGAGAGGGTAGGGTGAGGGGCTTTCCCTCACCCGCGCTGCGCGCGGCCTCTCCCGCAAGCGGGAGAGGCGAAAGTTTCACGCCGCCGCGGCCTGTTGACCGCCGCATTCGCCAGGCTCGAACAGCGGGCGCACTTCGATCTCGAACTCGTCGACGCCGCATTCGGTGTGGATCCGCGCGACGCGTTGCGCGAGCTCGATCGCTTCCTGCTTCGAGCTGACATCGACG
>DASYJJ010000389.1:0-3993 GCA_035996605.1 Rhodanobacteraceae bacterium | reverse complement strand
GCTTCGGCTTTATCAGCCGTGAAAACGGACCGGATGTGTTCGTGCATTTTCGTGCGATCAGCGGCACCGGTTTCCGTACGTTGCAGGAAGGGCAGAAAGTCAGTTTCCGAGTCGTGCAGGGCCAGAAAGGCCTGCAGGCCGAGGACGTGACGGCGGCCTGAACCAAGCCTCCGAGTTCTGAACTGGGCCGCGGTGCTCGCACCGCGGCCCTTTTGTTTTCAGCGATTTGTTTTCCCGATCGCATGCAGGCTTTCCGTCGGAACGCCGCTCGATGGCATCATGGTCATCCGCCGCCCGGAGCGCTGCCATGACACGCGAATCGGACCTCGTCATCGAACCGCGCCTGCACGATCTCGGCGATGGGTTCGTCGTTCGCCGCCTGTTGCCATTCCGCTTGCGAAGGCAGGTCGGCCCGTTCGTCTTCTTCGATCATTTCGGTCCCGTCGATCTCCCAGCGGGCCGCGGCATGGATGTGCGTCCGCATCCGCATATCGGCCTTGCGACGCTGACGTATTTGTACGAAGGCGCGATTCGGCACCGCGACAGTCTCGGCTCCGACCAGGTGATTCGTCCCGGCGACGTCAACTGGATGACGGCTGGACGGGGCATCGTCCATTCCGAGCGGACGCCCGCTGAAGAGCGCGCGGCAGGGCATCGCCTGCACGGCCTGCAAACATGGCTCGCGCTGCCGCTCGCGAGCGAAGATGCAGCGCCCGAATTTCTTCATCACGACGCCGACGCGTTGCCGGAAGACGAACGCGACGGCGTGCGCCTACGCGTCGTCGCCGGAACGGCATTCGGCATGGAATCGCCGGTGCGCGTGTATTCGCCGACGTTGTATGTCGACGCGCGCTTCTCCGGCGGCGGGAGGCTCGTCGTGTCCGACGAGCATGCCGAACGCGCGATCTATCCGATCGAGGGCGAGTTCACGATCGACGGCACGCCTGTGCCACCGGGAGGCATGCACGTTCTCGCAACCGGGGGCGATGTCGAGATTCGCGCCGCCAGCGCCGGTCGCCTGCTGCTCTGCGGAGGTGCCTCGCTCGATGGCGAGCGTTTGTTGTGGTGGAATTTCGTCGCTTCGAGCCAGCAGCGCATCGAGCGCGGGAAAGCGGATTGGTCGGCGCAACGGTTCGGCCACGTTCCCGGCGAGTCGGAGTTCATTCCATTGCCGGATCGTTGAAGCTTCGCTCCAACGCTCACGCATCAGGCATGCCGCACGACGCTCAGCGACGAAGTCCGGGGAACCCGATGGCGACCTACTCGAATTTTCGCGAGTTCTATCCGTTCTATCTTTCCGAGCACGCCAATCGCACGTGCCGGCGTCTGCACTTCGTCGGCACTCTGCTAGTGATCGTCACGCTGCTCGTCGCGATCGCGAAGGCGGATGCGCGGTGGCTTCTGCTGGCTCCGATCGCGGGCTATGGTTTCGCGTGGGTCGGCCATTTCTACTTCGAGAAGAATCGACCTGCGACCTTCACCCATCCGCTCTACAGTTTCGCCGGCGATTGGGTGATGTTCTGGGACATTCTCAATCGGCGCGTTCGACTCTGAGCCCGGCGACGGGCTTGCGGAACGATCGGCTCCGTCCATGGCATGACTTTCGACCGATCGCCAGGCTGAGCCAGCACCGTTAATCTCCGGGGCACGCGCGCGGCAAGCAGGCAAGGTTGCCCTTTTGCGCGCCATCAACGCCTTGGGGGCATTCGATGCGCATCGGCTCGATCGGTTTTCTTCTTGTTTCGTATGCGGTCGCGATGACGTCAGCGCACGCGCTGACCGTCGACGATCTTCTCGCGAAGAATCTCGCGGCCCGCGGCGGCGCCGACAAAGTCGCGGCCATCAAGACGCTGAAGTCCGAAGGCAAGCTCATTTTCGGCGGACAGTTCGAGCTTGGCCTCGCGCAATACCAGAAGGCGCCCGACTCGGTGCGCACCGAAGCGAGCATCCAGGGCTTGACCGCGGTGCAAGCCTGGGACGGCAAGGAAGCCTGGCAGATCTCGCCATTCCAGGGCCGCAAGGATCCGGAAAAAATGTCCGCCGACGATGCGAAATCGCTGTCCGATGACGCGCCGATCAGCGGTGCATTGATCGGCGCGAAGGAGCGCGGCGCCAAGATCGACTATCTCGGCACCGAGGATGTTGATGGCACCGACGCGCACAAACTCAAGGTGACCTTGAAGAACGGCGATATCGAATACGTCTATCTCGATCCCGACCATTTCCTAGAGATCCGCACGATCACGCAGCGCAACGTGCGCGGCACAGTGGTCGAGAACGTCACCGACTACGGCGATTACGAAGAAGTCGCCGGTGTGTTCTTCCCGTTCTCGATGGCAACCGAGAGCAAGGCCGATGGAAATCGCTCGCAGACCACGATCGAGCACGCCGAAGCCAATGGCGCGATCGACGACAGCCAGTTTGCGTTCCCGGCCGCCAAGACCGGAGGTGCCAAGTGAACCGGCACCAGAAGTGCCAAGTGAACCGGGAGATCGAAGCGATGAGGTCAGTCATCCGCACGGCCGCGCTGTCGGCGTTGATCGTCGCATCGCTGGGCGCGTGCGCCAGCGCCGCTGAAGCACCTGCGCCACGTTTCGATGCCGGCGTTATTTCGGGCCTGGGTGCGCGCAACATCGGGTCGGCGATGATGAGTGGCCGCATCGCCGCGGTCGCCGCAGTGCCCGGCAAGGACGGCAAGACGACGCTGATGATCGGCGCGGCGTCCGGAGGCGTGTGGAAATCGACCGACGGCGGAACGACGTTCAAACCCGTGTTCGACAAGCAGACGGTGCAGTCGATCGGCTCGATCGCGATCGATCCTTCCAATCACGACACGATCTGGGTCGGCACCGGCGAATCATGGACGCGCAATTCGGTTTCGGTCGGCGACGGCATCTTCAAATCCGTCGACGGTGGCGAAACCTGGACGAACATGGGTCTCAAGGATTCCGAGCGCATCGCCAAGATCCTCGTCGATCCGCGCGACGGCAACACGGTCTATGCGTGCTCGCCGGGCCGGTTGTGGAGCGATTCGGCCGACCGAGGTCTCTACAAGACGACCGACGGGGGCAAGAACTGGTCCCTGGTTCTGAAGGGCAAGGATCTCTCGACGGGCTGCTCGTCGATCAGCCTCGATCCGAAAGATCCGAACGTCGTGTTCGCTGCTCTGTGGGATTTCCGCCGCAAGGGCTGGACATTCCGTTCGGGCGGCGAATCGGCGAGCGTGCCATCCGGCAGCGGTCTGTTCCGCTCGAGCGACGGCGGCCGTTCGTGGACCGAAGTCACCGACACGGGCAACAAAGGCTTTCCGAAGAAACCCTATGGCCGCATCGCGGTTTCCATCGCACCGTCCGCGTCGAACATCGTCTACGCGTTCGTCGAATCGACCGATTCGGCGCTGTTCCGTTCGGATGATGGCGGCAAGACCTGGGAAAAACGCGACAAGAGCCAGCTCATGGTCTGGCGCCCGTTCTATTTCGCGAATCTCATCATCGATCCGAAGAATCCGGATCGCCTGTTCAAGCCGGATCTCAACCTGATCCAGAGTCTCGACGGCGGCAAGAGCTTCGCCAATGTCGGTGGCGGCAGCCACGGCGATCATCACGACGTTTGGATCGATCCAACCGACACACAACACGTGATCACCGGCGACGATGGCGGCCTTTGGCAGTCGTACGACGGCGGCAACAAGTGGTGGAAGCAGAACAATCTGCCGGTATCGCAGTTCTACCATGTGAGCGTCGATCAGGCCGATCCGTTCCGCGTGTACGGCGGTCTGCAGGACAACAGTTCATGGGTCGGCGACAGCGCGTATCCCGGCGGCGTCAGCAATTCGCGCTGGGAAAACATGTATGGCGGCGATGGATTCTGGTCGTTCGAGGATCCGGCCGATCCGAACTACATCTACGCCGAAGCACAAGGCGGCACGATCGGAAGGGTCAACCGCACCACGCACGAATTGCGCAGCATCCAGCCCGAAGCGAACTACAACGA
>DASYJJ010000388.1:0-2364 GCA_035996605.1 Rhodanobacteraceae bacterium | reverse complement strand
GGTCCTGCCCCGCGCGGATGACGGTGCTGTTGCAAGTCATCGGGAGGTTGCAGGAGCGCGCACCATCGTCTGGAGCAAATGCTCCATGGCTGCATGCGGATCCGTGCACCGACCCGCATGCACCGGTGAGGTCTGGATCATCGTCGAGCGCGGTGCGGTAAGCCAGTCGAAGCGTTCGCGTCGAGACAGCTTTCCGATCGGGCCGGCCGCCTCGCCGCCGGCGCAGATCGCGGGGATGGTCGCCAGATGCGCGCGTATCGCCGCGATGTCGAGAGCCGGATGCAGAGCCAGCAGACGCGCTTCGTCGAAGTCGATGCGCGCTTCGAGGAACGATTCGTCCTGGCACGATAAGATCACGCCGACGTTGACGAATTCCTCGCGCTCGACGCGCGGCACGACGCGGATCACTGCGTAATCATAGGTCGCGAGATCGCGCACGGATCGCCTCCTCCACGAATGCACGCGGTGCTTGGAGTCTTTGTTCGAGCCAGGTCGCATATGCCGCGCGATGCGCGCGATGATCGGCGAATGGGACATCGCCGCCAAGCCACGCGGCCGGAATCTGCTCGACGATTGCGTCGATCACGGAACGCGCAAGGCGAGCCGTCAAAGCGGAATCGATGTCGGCGAGTTTACCGGCCAGCGGCAGCAGCACGTGATCGCGGATCAAGACGAACGGCGCTGGGCTGCGTGCGAGGTAGTCGTCCCATGCGTGATGGAAATAGAGCGCCGCGCCATGATCGATCAGCCACAAGCGCCGGTGCCACATCAGCATGTTCGCGTTGCGCGGCGTGCGATCGACATTGGTGACGAGCGCGTCGAACCAGACGATCGCGGAGGCGAGCTCGGCATCCGGATGCTCGACGACCGGATCGAACGTGACCGCGCCAGGCAAATAGTCGAGCGCGAGATTGAGACCGGCGCTGGTCTTGATGAGGTGCTGGATTTCGGGATCAGGCTCGGTGCGCGCGAGCTCGGCGTCGAGCTCGACGAAAACAATTTCGGGCACCGGCAAAGCCAGCGCGCGCGCGATTTCACCGGCGACAAGCTCGGCGATCAGCGCCTTAGGACCCTGGCCCGCGCCGCGGAATTTCAGGACGTACATGCCCTGATCGTCCGCTTCGATGATCGCGGGCAGCGAACCGCCCTCGCGGAGCGGCGTCACGTAACGCGTGGCGACGACGGTTCTCAAGGCGTCGATCCGATCGGCATCGCGGTCATCTTGAAAAGAGGAGAGCGGCGAGCGCGACGGCCGCCGGCACCGCCTGCACGAAGAGAATCTTGCGGCTGACCGTCAACGCGCCGAAAACGCCTGCAACGACGACGCAGGCGAGAAAGAACAGCTTGATCGCGAAACCTTCATCGCCAAGCCAAAGACCCCAGACGAGGCCCGCTGCAAGAAAACCGTTGTACAAACCCTGGTTCGCCGCGAGGCGCTTCGACGCTTCTGCGAATTCGACCGTGAGCCCGAATGCGCGCCGGCCAAGCGGTTTGGACCAGAAGAACATCTCCAGCGCCATGAAATACAGATGGAGCAATGCGACCAAGGCAACCACTCCGTTCGCTGCGTCGCGCATCGGTCACTCCATCGTCCCGGCGAAAACCGGGACCCATTCTGCTTCATGCAAGCAAAAGCGCAAATGGATTCGACTTTGCTCGCGTTTTCTCGCTCCCCGGGCCACGTTCACTGTTCGCTCGCCGTCGCCGGGCGAATAGCTCGCAAGGGCGTCGCGCGTTCGAGTGCCGCTTGCGAGGACAAGGCCTCTGCGACGCCAGGGCAAAGCGTGCCGCCCGCACCTGCCGCATAATCCGCTGATGGCAATGAAACAATACGACGCAATCCTCATCGGCGCCGGCCACAATGGCCTCGTCTGCGCGACCTATCTCGCGAAAGCCGGGCTCAAGGTGCTCGTGCTCGAGCGCCGCAATGTCGTCGGCGGTGCGGCAGTGACCGAGGAATTCCATCCGGGATTTCGCAACTCGGTCGCCGCCTATACGGTATCGCTGCTGCAACCGAAGGTGATTCGCGATCTCGATCTCGCCGCGCACGGACTCAATATCGTGCAGCGCAAGCTCAACAATTTCCTGCCGCTGCCGGATGGCCGCTATCTGAAAACCGGGGCGGGCCAGACGCAGGCGGAAATCGCCAAGTTTTCGCGCCGCGATGCGGAACGGCTGCCGGAGTACGAGCGCCGGCTCGAAGCGATCGCCGATGTGCTGCGCGCGCTCGCGCTCGAACCGCCGCCGAACGTGACGGACGCCGGCTGGCTGAAGGCTCTGCCGGAGCTGATGCGCGCGGGTCGCCTCGGTAAACGCCTCAACAAACTCGACGCCACGCTGCGCACCGATCTGTTGGATCTGTTC
>DASYJJ010000387.1:0-14383 GCA_035996605.1 Rhodanobacteraceae bacterium | reverse complement strand
AGCTGTTTGATGGCGATCTCGACGACTACGCGTCGTGGCTGCGTGCGCGCGGTTCCAGTTCGGGCACTGCGGAGCAGGGCAAGGCGAAACCCGCCGCCGTGGTCAAGCCGACTAAAACGGAAGAGAAGCGTCGCAAGGCGGGAAAAAGTCGCTAGGCCCGATCAGGGATCGATTCTCACAAGTCCTTCAGCACCATCAGGCGCCGTTCCGTCATGTCCTCGATCGCGTAGCGGATTCCTTCGCGTCCGAGTCCGGAGAGCTTCACGCCGCCGTACGGCATGTTGTCGACGCGAAAACTCGGCACGTCGTTGACGATCACGCCCCCGGCTTGCAACCGATCCCATGCGTGCATCGCGTGCGCGAGATCGTTCGTGAATACGCCGACCTGCAGTCCATAGTCGGAGTCGTTGACGGCATCCAGCGCCTCGTCGAACGAATCAAACGGTGCCAGCAGCGTCACCGGTCCGAATGCTTCGAGCGCGTTGATTTTCGCATCGCGCGGCACGCGTTCGAGCACGGTCGCCGCAAGCACGTTGCCTTTGCGCGTTCCGCCGCAAAGAACTTTCGCGCCGGCATTGCGCGCTTCGTTGATCCAGGTTTCGAGGCGTTTTGCGGCGTCTTCATCGATCAGCGGGCCGAGGAAAACGTCGCGCTTCTTGGGATCGCCCGCCTTGAGCTTGCGCGTCGCCGCGACGAACCGCCGGCACACTTCCGCGTAAATCGAAGCATGGATGAAGATGCGCTGCACCTTGATGCAACTCTGGCCGGACTGGTAGTAGCTGCCGAAGATCAGGCGCTCGACGACATGGTCAAGTCGCTCTTTCTGATCCGCATCAACGATCGCGGTCGCGTTGCCGCCGAGCTCGAGCACGACTTTCTTGCGGCCTGCTTTCGCCTTCAGCTTCCAGCCGATCTGGCCACCTGTGAATGAAAGGAGCTTCAAGCGTTCGTCGCTGACAAACGGATCGGCGTCGTCCACGTGGCAGGGCAGGACCGAGAACGCGCCTTTCGGAAGATCGGTTTCGGCGAGTATCTCGCCGATGATCAGCGCGCCGATCGGCGTCTTCTCGGAAGGCTTCAGCACGAACGGACATCCCGCCGCGATCGCCGGCGCAACCTTGTGCGCAACGAGGTTCAACGGAAAATTGAACGGCGTGATGAACGAGCACGCGCCGATGGGCACGCGCTGAACGAAGCCGCGATAGCCCTTGGCGCGTTCGGAAATCTCGAGATTGATGATCTCGCCGTCGATGCGGACGGCTTCCTCCGCGGCAACCTTGAATGTGTCGATCAGGCGCGTGACCTCACCTTCGGAGTCCTTGATCGGCTTTCCGGCTTCGACGCACAGCGCCATGGCCAGTTCGTCATGGCGTTCCTCGAAACGCGCAACGCAATGTTGCAGCACCTGCTGGCGCGCGTAAGGCGGCATTGCACGCATCGGCGCCTCGGCTTTGACCGAAGCGATGATGGCCTTTTCGATCGCCTTCGCATCGGCCAACGCGACACGTGCCGCCACGCGACCGGAATATTTGTCGAGGACTGCGAGATCGGTGTTCGGCTGCTGCGGCCTGTTGGCGAGGTAATAGGGATAGATTTTCGCGAGCATCGCGTTCTCCTTGCGCTTGCTGTGCGAGCGTCGGCTCCGTCTCCGCGCCGAGCATGATCATCCTGCCCGACGAGCGGTTAACGGAAGCCGAGCGCTCGAATGATTGCGGTCATCGCCCGGGCGGTGTCAATCCCGATCGACGCGCAAGTCGATATCGCCATCGGACACGCGCGCGCGCAACGCGGAATCCACGTCAACCTGTTCGATCGAGCGCACGACACGGCCGGTCACGCGATCGAACAGGATCGCATAGCCGCGATCGATCGTTGCGAGCGGACTCACCGCATTCAAAGTGCGGGCGAGTTCGCCGAGGCGAAGCGCCTTTCGTTCCGCAGCGCGCGAGACGGCGGCGCGCAAACGATCGCCGAGCACGTTCGCACGCTCGCGCCGGCGCGCCAGCAGCGCAATCGGATCCTGCGCGGCAAGGCGCGCGCGCAAACGCGCGGCGTGGAGGCGGCGCAATTCGACGCCATTGCGAACGATCGCGCGCAGTTGTTGTTCGAGGTGCCGCGCGCGGTCGCGGGCATGGGTCACGCGCGTTTGCGGACGTTGTGTGCGCAACCGCGCGACGACATGATCGAGTCGTTGCGAGAGTGTTTCGAGCTTTCGTGAGACGCATTGCTCGAGCCGTCCGCGCTGGCGATTCAGCACGCGCACGAGATCGGCAACATCCGGAACGATGAGCTCGGCTGCTGCCGACGGCGTTGGCGCGCGCAGATCGGCGACGAAATCGGCGATCGTGAAATCGATTTCGTGGCCGATGGCCGAGACGACCGGAATCGCGCTCGCATGAATCGCACGAGCGACGCTTTCATCGTTGAACGCCCAGAGATCCTCGAGCGAGCCACCGCCGCGCGTCAGCACCAGAACATCGTGACGCCGAGCGCGCGATGCCGCGTTGATCGCCGCGACGATGATCGAAGGCGCTTCGCGACCTTGCACGGGGACCGGCAGTATTTCGACATCCGCGAGCGGAAACCGCCGCGCGATGACGCTGAGCACGTCGCGGACCGCGGCGCCGCCAGGGGATGTGATCAGTGCGATGCGACGCGCGAAACGCGGCAACGGTCGTTTGCGCTCGGCCGCGAACAGGCCTTCGGCCGCAAGGCGCGCTTTGAGCCGTTCGAATTCGCGCCGGAGCGCACCTTCGCCGGCTTCTTCGAGGTGCTCGACCAGCAGCTGGAATTCGCCGCGCGCTTCATAGAGGCTGACGCGTCCGCGAGCGAGCACGTGCATGCCATCCATCGGTTTGAAACGAAGCCATGTGCTGCGCGGCTTGAACATCGCGCAGCGCACCTGCGCGGCGCTGTCCTTCAGAGTGAAATAGAGATGGCCCGAACTCGCGCGCGAGAGGTTCGAGATTTCGCCCTCGATCCAGATCAGCGGCAGCGCGTCCTCGACGAGATCGCGCACCAGCCGGTTGAGCGCGGACGGCGTCAGGACATCGCGCTCGGCGACCAAAGGGCTCGTTGGTTCGGACATGGATCGGTGCGTGCGCGAAGAGAAGTCGTGCTTCGCGAAGGACGCTCAGATGTTGCCGCTGCGGGCGGCAGTTGAGTCTGCGTCATCGCCGCTGGCGCGGCAAGCGGCGTACGCGTTGTGCCTTACTACTTGCGGTTGTATGCGCTGATGTAGCGCACGACGAGGCTTGCGCCGATCCAGAGCGCGAGCAGACCGAGCGGCCACGCGATCACGCGCGGCCACACGATGCCGACGATTGCCGCGACGATCAGCACCGCACCCGAAATCAGCAGCGGTCCCGATTCCGTGCGCCCGAGCACGCGCCGATTCGCAATCGCAGCACCCACCGAATTGGCCAGACGCAACGCGCCCGCTGCCGCCCGGCCGGAACTGCCGCCGCGTGCGCGCGGGTAGGGCGGCCCAACTCGAGCGCTCGCGCGCGGTGGCGATGACGGCGTCGCTGGCGGTGTTTGTGCGTCCGTCGCGCTCATATCCGCCGCATCGGGCGGCAGGTTGGTTTCGGGTGGCTCCGAGCCGAGATCCGCCTTGCGCCAGCGCTTGGACAGCTTGAGAACGATTTCGGTCGCATTGCCGAGGTCCGTTTCGTATTGCGCTTCCATGCATCGCGCGAACGCTTCGTCTTCGACCGCGATGTCGAGCTCGCAGTTGCCGATCCAGCTCGCGAGGTTGAGATTGCTCGATCCGACGCGCGCCCAGCGGCAATCGGCGACAGCGGTTTTCGCGTGCAGCATCGAGCCGTTCCATTCGAACACGCGCACGCCGGCTTCAAGCAGCGGTCGGTAACCGGCGCGCGAGACGCTTGCGACTGCGGGAACATCGCTCGTGCCCGGCACCAGCAGGCGCACATCCACGCCGTCGCGCGCCGCCGCCGAAACCGCTTGCACGTACGGCGCGACGCCGACGAAATACGCATCGGTGATCCAGAGGCTGCGCCGCGCCATCGCCGCGATGAGCTGATCGAGACGATAGAGCCCGGCGATGTTCGGCACCGTGGCGACGACGCGAAGATCGACCTGACCCGCAGGAAGGCAGCGTTCGGTCATTTCGAGGACTTCGTCCGGCAGACACTCGCCGAGCGTCGACCAGGTGTCCGCAAACGCATTGGCGAGATCGCGCAACGCAGGTCCGCGCACGCCGACCGCGGTATCGCGCCATGGATCGATGCCGCGCTCGGAATCGCCGAGCCATGTGCCGCTGACGCAGATGCCGCCAACGAACGCGACCGTGTTATCCACCACCAGCAGTTTGCGGTGATCGCGCGAAAGCCAGCCAAATGGGCTGGTGAAATGCAGCGGATTGTAGGTGCGCACCTCGCCGCCGGCAGCGACGAGCGGCTGCCAGAACGCAACGCTCGACTGGCCAAGACAGCCCATCCAGTCGCGGATCACGCACACCCGCACGCCGGCAGCGGCGCGCTCGACCAGCGCGTCACGGAACTCGCGGCCGGTTGCGTCGTCGCGGAATATGTAGTTTTCGAGCAGCACCAGCGATTGCGCGGCGCGGATCGCAGCAAGCCACGCATCGAAGTTGACGCGCGCATCGATCAGGAGATCGACCGCGTTGCCGGCGAGCAGTGGCGCACCCGCGGCGCGGCTGAACGCTTGCTCGGCAAGCACGCGCACGGGCATGCTGTCGGACACGATTCGGCGAGCTGCGACGGCGACCATGCGCGGAGTCTACGGGATCAACGTGAACACGCGCCGGTCCCGCCTGATCTGCGATGATCGCATGGGACGGAGGAGGCGATGACCGCTGCGACCCGAAACGACGCGCTCGAGGCGGTCGTCGATCACATGCTCGCGCAGGCCACGGATCATCTGGCCATCGCCGCGCCGCTCGGACTTGGCAAGCCGAATCACCTTCTCAACGCGATTTACCGGCGTTTCAAGGCGGATTCGTCGCGACGCCTGACGATCTACACGGCGCTCTCGCTCGATCCGCCGGCGCCGGGGAGCGATCTGGAACGGCGCTTTCTGGAGCCGTTTCTCGCACGACAGTTCGGCGCCGACTATCCGCGCCTGGATTATGTGATCGACCTCAAAGCCAATCGCCTGCCGGCGAACATCCGCATCCAGGAATTCTATTTCCAGTCCGGCGCGATGCTGCATGCGACGCGGGCGCAACGCGACTACGCGAGCATCAACTACACGCAGGTCGCGCGAGATCTTGCCGACTCGGCCGAGCTCAACGCGATCGTGCAACTCGTCGCGCGGCGCGGCGACGGCGGCGCAGCGCGCTACAGCCTGTCCTGCAATCCCGATGTGACGCTCGACGTGCTCGACGCTATCGCGGCCGCAGGCGGTCGCCGGCCTTTGCTCATCGGCGTCGTGCATCCGGATCTGCCGTTCCTCGGCGGTGCCGCGGAAGTGGATGCGCGTTTGTTCGACACGATCGTCGATGGCGACCAGCCGCCACAACCGCTGTTCGCGATCCCGCGCGACGCGGTCGATCTCGTCGAGCACGCGATCGGCTTGCACGCGAGCGCGGTCGTCCGCGACGGCGGCACGCTGCAGATCGGCATAGGCGCTCTCTCCGATGCGGTCGTCGCGGCGTTGCTGCTTCGGCATCGGCAAAACGCTGACTACATCGCCGCGTTGCACGCGCTGCGTGGCGGCGATCCGGCCAGTGATCCGTTGATCCGGCGCTACGGCGGACTCGATCCTTTTGCTCGTGGACTGTACGGCGCAAGCGAATTGGTCATGGACGGTTTCATGCACCTGCGCCGCGGCGGCGTGCTCAAACGCAACGTCTATGACGATCTCGATCTGCAACACGCGCTCGACGCCGGCACGCGCACGGACGATGGATCACTGCGCGGCGGCCACTATCTCAAAGGCGCATTCTTTCTCGGCTCGAAAGAGCTTTATGCGTGGTTGCGCGAGCTCGATGGAGATGACTACGCCGGTCTCGTGATGAGCCGCGTGTCCGACGTGAATCAGCTCTATGGGGGTCGCGAAGAGCTTGATGCGACGCAACGCCGCGATTCGCGGTTCTTCAACACCTGCATGATGGCGACCGTGCTGGGAGCGGCGGTATCGGATGCGCTCGACGACGGCCGCGTCGTCAGCGGCGTCGGCGGACAATACAATTTCGTCGCGATGGCGCATGCGCTCGCGGGCGGACGCTCCGTTCTGTTGCTGCGCGCGACGCGTGCGCACGGCCGCCGCGTCGAATCGAACATCCGCTGGAACTACGGTCACACGACCATTCCGCGCCATCTGCGCGACATCTACATCACCGAATACGGCATCGCGGACGTGCGTGGCAAGACCGACGAGGCGTGCATCCAGGCGATGCTCGCGATCAGCGATTCGCGATTCCAGGAACAGCTGGCCGCCGATGCGATGCGCGCTGGAAAACTGGCGCGCGATTTCCGCGTGCCGGAAGCGTGGCGCCGCAACACGCCGGCAGATCTCGCCGAACGGCTGCGGCCGTTCGTTTCCCGCGGCCTCTTTCCATTGTTTCCGTTCGGCAGCGATTTCAACGCCATCGAGCGTCGCCTGCTGCCGGCGCTCCTTTGGCTCAAGAAGACCACGGGCGATTGGCGCCGGTGGCCGAGTGTCGTCTCCGCGCTGATCGCGCCGGGGAAATCAGTCGATGCCGAGGCTTGCCTGGACCGATTGGCGCTCAAGAATCCCTCGCCGAGATTCGCCGAGCGACTCCTCGCGCGCCTCGTGCGCGGCGCGCTGGCGAGGACGGAACGCTGAATCCCGGCGGCGCGCAACCCCGTCGGGCGCAACGCCGTATAATTCACGCCCGGCTTCGCCGAAATAAGGTAATTCGCAGCGTATTCCGCCGCGATCCCGACGCATGAACGAACGCTATCGCCGCCTGCTTCGCGCGACTCCCGAGCGTCACTTGCCGACCGCGGGCGCGTTCGCGACGGAAGCGCGTGCGCTGCGGTCGTGGGTAGCGGCGCTACCGCTGGCGAATTTCGGCGCGACGGCAAAGTTGCTGCTTGACGGTCTGCGCCAGATCAACCGCATGCGTGTCGATGCATCGCAGCGGCTCGATGCGCTGGAGATTCTGCGCCATCCAGTCGCGCAGCTTGCGGGACTCACCGACAAGCAGATCGTCGGCGCGAGTTTCCCGCTGCCGCCGCAGAAGGTCGAGCTCGGCGCGATCGCGCTCGAGTTCCAGAGCGAACTCGCGCTCGGCTACCGGATCGCGCTCGCCGAATTCTGCGCGCCGGCGGGCAACGTGCCGTTCATGCGCGCCAAGCACGTTGCGTTGGCGGGTGTGCGCGCGTTGCAGCACGGCGGCGAGCATCTGGCGAAAGCCTATCTTCTGTATCGCACGCCGCCCGTTGGAGTCTGGCAATCGCTGCACGATGTCTACCGCTTCATGACGATGGTGCGTTTCGACGATCGCCCGGTCGACGATCCACTGCTCGGCAGCGCGGTGAATCCGCGGCTCGCCTATGCGCACGCGCTCTTGCTTGCGCTCGCCAATCCGTATCGCTACACACAGCGCGAATTGCTCGAGGTCATCGCGTTCACGCGCACGGTTGCGCCGTATTGCGAGCTGCGCGCCGGAGCGAACGAAGGTGATCTCGCCATGAACACCGACGGCGACCACGGACCGGGGTATCTGCCCGAAGAGCGCGGTCACGGTGAGCTCGAAGTGCTGTCGATCGGCATGAAGCCGTTGTTGACGTTCATCGAAAGTCAGATCGACATGTTGCCGCCGGGTGCGCGAGTGGCGACATTCCGCCTGCGCGGCGGTTCGCCGGTGCAGGTGGACATCGATCTCGCGCACCGACTTATCGACGGCTGGACCGCGACCGGCGAGCGCACGCACACACGGCTCGGTGGCGGCTATCAGCTCGATACCGTGCTCGGCCTGCACGATCTGCACTACGTGCTCGCCGGCAATGAGGACTTCGAAAGTTTCCTGCGCCGCGTGCGCGGCCAGGCGATCAGTCTCAGCGAAAGCGACCGCATCGCGTCATGGGCGATCAGCGCGAGCGAACCCGCGCGCGCCACGCGGCTCCGGGCGCGTGTTCTCGATCAGAGTCTTGGCGGTTATCGGCTGGTGTGGGAGCGCGGTCCGAGCGGTGAAGCAGTACGTGCGCGTATCGGCGAGCTGGTTGGAATCGCGCTGCCGGAAACAGGCGAAGGCTCGCCCGACTGGATGATCGGTGCGATCCGCTGGATCCGCATCGACGAGCAGGGTCGCGTCGATGCCGGCGTCGAGCTGCTCAGCCGTCGCGCGTTGCCCGCGGGCGTGCGACACATCGAAGAAGCCGGCATGCAGTCGGCCGTGCGTGGTTTGCTGCTGACTTCTTTGCGACCGGATGAAACCGGACCGACATCCCTGATCACGCCCGGCTTGTTCGAGCGCGCATCGTCAGCCGTCGAAATCAGCGTGCCGGCGGATCTCCAAGGTCGTCCCGCGCCCGCGCGAACGGAACGCGTGCGCGGCATGGGGCTTATCGAAGCGACCGGAATCTATTTGCAGTTTGCGCTGCCGCCGATGCCGTCGGCGGATTCGGAACCTCTGAACGACGCAACCGCGCAGCGCGCCGTCGCCGGAGGTTGATCGCGCATGAACCGGAACACGCCGACGGACACATTGCCCGCGACACACGCTCGACGGCACAGCGTCGCCGTCGCGGTTGGCGCGGTGACGGTCGGTGGTTCCGAGCCGATCGTCGTGCAATCGATGACGAACACCGATACGGCCGATATTGAATCGACCGCGAAGCAGGTCGCGGAACTCGCGCGGGCAGGATCGGAGCTCGTGCGCATCACCGTCAACACGCCGGATGCCGCGGCCGCGGTGCCGCGCATCCGCGAGCTGCTCGACATGCGCGGCGTCGGTGTTCCGCTCATCGGCGACTTCCACTACAACGGTCATCAGCTTCTCGAACGCGAACCGGCCTGCGCGCAAGCGCTGGCGAAATACCGCATCAATCCGGGTAATGTCGGCTTCGGCAGGAAGCGCGACGTGCAGTTCGCAACGATCATCGAGTTCGCGCTGAAATACGAAAAGCCGGTGCGCATCGGCGCGAACTGGGGTTCGCTCGATCAGTCGATGGTTGCGGCGCTGATGGACGAAAATCATGCGCGCAGCGATCCGTGGGATGCGTCGCGTGTTGCCCGCGAAGCGTTGATCCGCTCGGCAATCGATTCGGCCGCGCGCGCAGAAGAGCTCGGCCTTGGCCGCGACCGCATCATTCTTTCGTGCAAGGTTTCCGGCGTACAGGAGTTGATCGCGGTGTATCGCGACCTCGCCGCGCGCTGCAACTACGCGCTGCATCTCGGCCTCACCGAAGCCGGCATGGGATCGAAAGGCATCGTCGCCTCGACCGCTGCGCTCGGCGTGCTGCTGCAGGAAGGCATCGGCGACACGATCCGCATTTCGCTGACACCCGAACCCGGCGAGTCGCGCACGCGCGAAGTCATCGTCGCGCAGGAGCTCCTGCAGACGATGGGCCTGCGGGCATTCACGCCGCTCGTGACCGCGTGTCCCGGATGCGGACGGACGACGAGCACTTTGTTCCAGGAACTCGCCAAGGCCGTGCAGGATCACGTGCGCGCGAAAATGCCGGAATGGCGCATGAAATACGACGGCGTCGAGAACATGACGCTCGCGGTCATGGGCTGCGTCGTCAACGGTCCCGGCGAATCGCGTCACGCGAATATCGGGATTTCACTGCCTGGAACAGGCGAAGCGCCCGCCGCGCCGGTTTTCATCGATGGCGAGAAAGCGATGACGCTTCGTGGCGAGAACATCGCGCGGGAATTCGTCGGAGTGATCGAGGATTATGTAGCGCGCAAGTATCGGCCGATTGGCGCGCTCGCCGAGTAGCCGACGCACGACCGTCAGAAACGACAATGGCTCGAACGCTACTATCAGCAGACGCCGGCTGAGTGACATGCGGGAGACGTGCCCGTCGCGTCTTCGCGGCCGAAGACGGCGGGTGCCAGTAGGCTAGTCCTGGAATGAGGTCTCGCCCGGAGCATCACAACGCTCGACCGGATCGACCTTGCTCATTTGCCAGTGCGCGATCCAGCAGTCGTCGTAGACTGAGCAGTAGCAGATGTCCATCTTGAAGCGTTCGACGGCGTTCTTGAATGCGGTGCCGACGTCGCGATCGTTGATGTGTATCGCCTCGATCGCGGTTTCCCGGTTGAGTGATGGCGGAATTACTTCGCCCGCGGCGCTCGAGGTCGAAAGGTGCAGTTTCCCCTTGAATCCGAGCGCGATGAGCACCTCCGTCCAGTGTTTCATCGGACGACCGTCGAGCGTCAGCGAGACGCGTTGAACGCGCGCGGGTCCGACGCCATTGTTGTCGATGCGCCAGATGAACGCATTCTGGTCGGTGTCGCTGTTGAAGGTGTAGCCAATGGAAAGATACGGCCATACGCTCGCCCGCGCCTGACTTTGCATCAGACGCGTCTGCCACGCGCCGAGGGCGAGCGCGAAGACGCTGACCGAAAGCGCGACTCCGCTGGTGATGTTCGACAGCATCGGTCGGCGGTTTCGCATCTCGGTGGTCATGTGCGGATCGTCCATGGGCGAATTCAGACCTGCGGTTCGGCCGCGGCGGCTTCGGCTTCGACCGCGTGCTTGCGCACGAGCGTTGCTTCGCGCCGCGCGATGTAGAGCGTCGCGCCAATGATGATCGCGGCGCCGGTCGCGGTGTAGGCATCGACGGATTCGCCGAAAAGGAACCACGCGATCACGGTGACGATGAGAAGCTGCACGTAGCTGAAGGGAGCGAGCACCGATGCATCGGCGAGTCGCAATGCGCGCGTCCAGAAATAGTGGCCGCCGGTGCCAAGAAATCCGGAAAGCACGAGCCACGGCCATGTCGCCGAATCCGGCCATTTCCAGACCGTGAGCGCGCCCGGCAACGAGAGCGGTACCCAAAGCAGCGTCGTCAAGAGGACGATGCGGTCCGGCGGTTCGGAACGCGAAAGGAACTTGATGCTGACCGTGGTCATGCCGCTCAGCGCGGCTGCCATGACCGCGACCAACGCGCCGGCTGCCATGCTGTCGGCGCCAGGCCTCACGATCACCAGCACGCCGATGAATCCGGCCGCGACCGCGGACCAGCGCCGCATGCGCACGATTTCGCCGAGAAACAGCACCGCACCGATGGTCACGAACAGCGGCGAGGAATACGAAAGCGCGATCGCCTGCGCGAGGGGCAGGTGCACGATCGCCCAGAAGCCGGCCATCATGCCGAGCATTCCGATCACGCAACGCGCGACGTAAAAGCCGAGCTTGCCGGTTACCAGAATATGGGTGCCGCGCACATAAACGAGCGGCAGCGCGAACAACGCGCCGAACAGGCTGCGGAAAAACGCGATTTCGAACGGGTGCTGCTGGCGCGAGGCATAGCGGATCGCGATGGCCATCAGGCCGAAGAAGCAGGCGCTGGCGATCATCATCAACGCCGCGCGCAGCGGAAGCGGGCCTGTTTCGGTCGCGCTGATGGGAACGGAAAGGCTCAAGAGGAGGCGTCGCGCATCGCAGGCTGCGGCGGGCGGATTTTAGCATCGCCGCCTTCGCGGCCGAGGGTCCATTCTTGCCGTGTTGTGGCGACCGCGGGCGGTCCGGTACCCTCGCCGGAATCTCTCGGATCGGGATTCGATGGCCGCTCCTCCCTTCATCGTCGCGATTCCGGCCCGCATGGCCTCGACCCGGCTGCCGGGCAAGCCGCTTGCGCCGATCGGCGGCGTGCCGATGATCGTGCATGTCGCGCGCCGGGCGCTCGCGTCCGGCGCGACGGACGTCGTCGTCGCGACCGACGATGCGCGAATCGCCGATGCGCTCGGCAAGAGCGGTGTCAGCGTCGCGATGACTCGTGCCGACCACGTGTCCGGCAGCGACCGATTGGCCGAATGCGCCGAAGAACGCGGCTGGCCGGATGATGCGATCGTCGTCAATCTTCAGGGCGACGAACCGCTGGCGCCTGCGAGCGGAATCCGCGCCGTCGCTTCAGCGCTTGCCGAAAGCGACGCGCCGATGGCGACGCTGGCAACGCGAATCCTCTCGGTCGAGGAATTGCTCGATCCGAATTGCGTCAAAGTCGTGTGCGACGCCAGCGGAAAGGCGCTCTATTTCAGTCGCGCGCCGGTGCCCTGGCCTCGCGATGCATTCGCGAGCGGGAGCACGACATTGCCAGACGACGTTCTGTTCCTGCGACACATCGGCATCTATGCGTACCGGGCCGGTTTTCTGCGCCGTTTCGCGGCGCTGCCGCGCACGCGTCTGGAGCGCAGTGAATCGCTCGAACAGCTGCGGGCGCTAGAACACGGCTTTTCGATCATCGTGCGCGAGGCGCCGGAGCCGTTTCCGTCCGGCGTCGATACGCCCGAAGACCTGGCGCGCGTGGAACGAATTCTGGCTGGAGTGACGGGATGACGCGTATCCTCTTCGTCTGCATGGGCAATATCTGCCGATCGCCAATCGTCGAGACCGTCGCGCGCACCGAGTTCGCGCGCGCGGGGATTGCGGCCGAATTCGCATCGGCGGGCACCGAGAGCTATCACATCGGCCAGCGCGCCGACCCGCGCGCGATCGAAATCGCCGAAGCCAGCGGCTATCCGCTCGCACAGCATCGGGCGCGCCAGGTCGCTGCGGCGGACTTCGATCGTTTCGATATGATTCTGGCGATGGATCGCGTGAATCTTGACGCGTTGCGTCGACATCGGCCGGGCGAAGGCGCGTTCGCGCCGGCTCTGTTCCTGGCCCATGCGGGTTTCGAGGGAATCGATGAGGTTCCGGATCCTTATTACGGTTCGCGCCGCGATTTCCAGCACGTGCTCGATCTCGCGCGCCGGGGCTCGGCATTGCTGATCGAAAGTATCGGCGCCTCGCGTCAAGGCGCACGCGCATGACGCAGCGCGCGCCCGCGAAGGAATTTCCGGCCGATCTCGAATGGGTCAACGCAACGCGCGCGCCGCAACTGGCCGAATTGCGCGGACGTGTGCTGCTGCTCTGGTTCTGGACTTACGACTGCGTCAATTGCTGGAGCATCGTTCCGGACTTGCGCTTTCTCGAAGACAAATATCACGACGGTCTCACCGTCCTCGGTGTGCATTGCCCGAAATATCCACAGCAGGTGCCGGGCGAGGGCGTGTTGCGTGCGGTCAATCGGCATCGTCTGCGTCATGCCGTCGCGAACGATCCCGGCTTTCGCCTCTGGCAGGAATACGGTGTCGACTCGTGGCCGAGCGTCGCGCTGATCGACGCGGAAGGCCGTTTCGCGGCACTGTTCGCCGGCGAGGGTCGTCGCGCCGAGATCGACGCGACGATCGCGCGGTTGCTCGAAGAAGCGGCGATCCGCGATCTTCGCGTCTACGAACCGGCGCCGCCGGCGCTGCGCCCCGAACCGCGCTTGCCGCTCGCGTTTCCCGGCAAACTGCTTGCTGATGCGAAGAACGTCTATGTCGCGGACAGCGGACATCATCGCGTTATCGAATGCACGCACGAAGGACGCGTGCTGCGTCAGTTCGGCTCGGGCAATCCTGGATTTTCGGACGGTCTGCAGGGCGAAGCCTGTTTCGACGATCCGCAAGGGCTGGCGCGCTGGCGCGATGCGTTGATCGTCGCCGATCGCGGCAATCACGCGGTGCGCATGATTTCGCTCAGCAACGGGTCGGTCGAAACATTGATCGGGCGCGGGCGTCCCGGACGCACGCGCCCGCACGAGATTTCCGTGCACGAAGTTGCCCTGCATTCGCCGAGTGATCTCGCGTTGCTCGGCGATGATCTGTATGTCGCAGTGTCGGGGCTGCATCAGATCTGGCGTATTAATCTCGTCACCGAGCAGGTGTCGGTGCTCGCCGGCAGCGGCGAGCTCGCTCTCGGCGATGGCGTCGGCGGCGGCGCGAGTTTCGCTCAGCCGAGCGCGCTGGCCGTACTCGGACGTCAGCTCGTTGTCGCGGACGCGGCGGCCTCGGCGATCCGCTGGCTGCATATCGACGAAGCACGTGTCGATACGGCGATCGGCACCGGTCTCTACGAGTTCGGCGACAGCGTCGGTACGCGCAGCGAGGCACGGCTGCAGAATCCGCTCGGCATCGCCGCCGATCCGCGCGGGATTGTTTTCATCGCCGACAGCTACAACAACGGTATCAAGGTGCTGAACAGAAAGAGCGGCGAGTTGCGCGCGCTGCGCGTCAATTACCGTTTCCACGAACCCGGCGGCCTTGCGCTCGCGGCGGGTGTGCTGTGGGTTGCCAATACGAACCTCCACGAGATCATGCGCATCGATCTCAACAGCGGTGCGGCCAAGCATGTGGGAATTGGCGAAACCTGATGTCTTCGCGCGTGCCG
>DASYJJ010000386.1:0-3830 GCA_035996605.1 Rhodanobacteraceae bacterium | reverse complement strand
TGCGCCACACGGTCACGAACGAACACAAGTTGTGGAGAACCGGCTTGTCCGCTCCCCGGTACTGGGAGGTTGGTTGCCGAGGAAACGAACGCCACGTAACGTCCATCCGCGGAAATGTTCGGCGCGAGACATGCGGCATCGGCGGCGGCGGTGCCGTCGCTGGTGACGCTGACCAGCTCCAGCGTGTGCGGCGTCACGCAGCGATCGACGGCGTAGACCTGCGCTGGCGAAGACACAGTCAGGCCGTAGCTCGCCGGAGCGAGCGTGCTCGATTGCGAGACGAACGCGACGACACAGCCATCTGCCGACAGCACCGGAGAATAGCTGGCGCCATCTGCCTGCATGCCGGTGACCGGGTTGACGTTGACGCGCTCGGTGATCAATGGGTCGGCGGCGACGGGCGCCGCGGCGGACAAGATAATCACTGCACTGCAACTGAGGACGAACCTGCTCATCGCCTATTCTCCGGAATGCGGATGCACTTCAACGATCTATATCTCGTGGTCGGCGCACTTCGCGGGAAGAAGATCCTTCACGCTATTGGATTCGATCGACGTCGTGTGCGTAGTACCGCACCTCGGCCTTGTTCCATGCGTCGGGATGCCCTGCGAATCCGACTCTCAGCGTCGTGCTTCGATAGTTGTTGCCGCCCGCCTGAGTTATTTGCGGACCCTCGCTGCGAATTGCCTGCTCGCTCTTGTCGCTCGGTCGAACGATCGCAATGTGCCCTGGCTTCTGCTCACGCCGATTCTTGTACGTGGCGACAACGAAATATCCAAGATTCGCCGCGTGCTGAGCTGCGTCACCGTCTTGCAGCTCGCGCCATCCCTGCTGTTGTCCGTCTGCGGCAAGCCAGTCGTACTGCGCGTTCGCCAGCAAGATTTGTCCGTGCCGAGGCGGGCGCAGAATGTAGATGCCCAAGCGTTTCGCAGCGGCGGCGACGAAAGCGCTGCAGTGCGTGTGTTTGCCTTCGCCAGATTCTGCCTTGCCGTCCGCATCGCCCGTCTCCCAATTCACGTGGACGCCGGCTGGCCAGTGATGCTCGACATCCAAAGCATCGACGCCCATCGCCAGGCGAGACGCCGCCGGGGCAATCTCGGCCGCCATTGCGGCGACGCCATGACACATCAGCCAAAGGACCAGGTACTTCAGCACGTGTCGCATCGAATCACCTGATGAGTGGGCGAACGTTTCATCGTCACTGAGAAATCACTGACAGTCGTCCCAACCAGACCGATATTGCCGCCTACGGATCGAATCCATCGACGAAAATCGTGTCCGCGGAACACGCATTCGGCGCGGCTACGAGCCGAGCCGAGAGCTCGAATCCGTTGGCGACCTGCAAGACGTACGGCTCGTTCGCACTGAAATGAGTCGACGCGGAGCCCGCAGTCGTGTCCGTACTCGGCATCAGGCCGCCGGTGATTTCGTAGTGATGGCGTGCCTGCGCGGCCGCCGCGAACGCAGGAGGATACGGCGCCACTACCAACCATGTCAGCAAAACGGCACAGGCCGCACGCGTTGCGATTCGGAGCTTCATCGGATGCTCCTCAGCGCGATTCCAGTTTTTCAAGACGCGCCTGCACACGCGCGAGCTCGCCGCGCAACGCCTCGTTCTGCTCGGCGATCGCATTTGCTTTCGTGCCGAGTTCCGCGTTGAGACCTTCGAGTCGCGCATTCTCGGACTCGACTTTCTGGTTGAGTCCCTGAATCGCCGCGAAGGCGACACCGCTTTCGTCGACGGTCGCGATATGCCGCTCGTCCTTGCCCAGACCGAACGTCGCCGCGAAATCTTCGGCGACCGGACCCATGTGCTGACCTTCGTCATGCGCTTGCTTGTAGAACCAGGTCTGCACCGGCATCGCGACAAGTTTGGCCAGAATGTGGAGCGGATCGACTGCCGTGAATCCTTCCTTGAACGTTCGGCTTGATGCATTGGTCCAGGTGCCGCCGGTAGACAAGAGTGCACCATTGCCGTTGTTGCCCGCGGTGCCGACCGTCAGCGCGCCGTTCGCGCTCGCACCGTTGAACATGATCGCGCCGCCGGAGCTGCCGACAAAATTGACATACATGATCGGGTCGTATTCGATCGTGCCCGCATTGTTGATAATGCCGTCGATGCCGAAGTAGCCGTCGGCGTGCGCGAAGATGTCGAAGCCGCCGTACGGCGCGGTCGTGTTTTCCATCAACATCAAGTCGGAGTCCAAGCCCGGCTGCGTGGGCGCAATCGTGACTTCGGCGTCGAGCGGGCCGCCGACGGGCGACAGCGCGGTATTGATGCCGACGCCGCCTTGAGCCTCCGCGATGAACTGATCGCGAGCGGTGTCGAAGATGGCTGGACCGACGCTGTCGCCCCAGACGAAAGATCCTGCGAAGCTGGTGCCGCCACTGAAACCGCCCGCAAACGAGTAGGCGGCGTCGGGCGCCGTGCCGTTGGAAAAGCTGAGCGCGGTCGAATGGGGCCCGGATGCATAGAACGTGGCCGCCGGCGAAAGCGTTACGCCGTTTGATCCGGCCGACAGGTTCACGAGGTGCGCGCTATTGGCATACATGTCGACGTCGTTGTCATCGACGGTGCCGAGGATGCTGCCGGCCGGATTGCCGGCATTGCCGTCCAGCGACCACGCACCCGGACACGCGGTGTCATCGACGGAGACCGGTGTTCGACCCGCAAGACTCGTCAACGGTGCGGATCCGGTGGATTCCTTGACCTGCACATCGAGATAGGCCGTGTGCGTGACGGGCGTGTTGCTGTCGATATTGACGTCGGTGTTGAATCGGCCTTCACGCACCGGCACGCCATACATCGTCATCGGACCCGCAATGATCGAACCGCCCGAACGCGCCGAATACAGCGTCAGGACCAGATCGTAGCGGCCTTCCGCGGGCTTGCCGTCGGCATTCAGCGTGCCGTGGTAGTTGAATGTCCGCGCGAATGACGGCGCAGACGCCAGCGCAAGCGTTGCGGCGACTGCCGCAAACAACGAAGTGCGTCGCATGGTTCCTCCCGATGACTCGAAAGCCTTCCTCGGCCGGAGAATCCGGCCAAGTCCCATCGCTAGGAACGAGAAATGCGGTCTTCGACTGCCAGCTCAGTGATTGCCGGCGATGACTTGGCGCGCGAGGTGGCGCGAGAACAGGTCCGCGGTCGGCGCGTCGACAAGCTGGCGCGCACTGGCGAGACGTTCCTGCCGCGCGGCCGTGTCGTTCTGCGCCGCAAGCTCGCAGGTAGCGAGGAAAAAGCGCGCTTCGTTGACGCGCACCGGGTCAGGCGGTTTGCTTTGCGTGCGCTCTTTCAGCACATCCTTCATCGCCGGAAGCGCGGTCGCGCAATGTCCCTGCAGGTAATCGAGTTCGGCCATCACCATGCGCGTATCCACGATCGCAGAATGGTAGTCGGCGAATTTCTTGGACAATCCGTCGAGCGTGAGTGCGATCTCGTGGTGTGCGGCATCGAGGTTGCCAAGATCGCGCTCGTCGCGCGCGAGCTCGGCGTGCGCCATCAACGCATCGAAACTCGCCTGGCCGTTGCCTACTTCCGCGGCGGTGATTGCGCGTTCGGCGAATGCCTTGCCCTCGCTCGGGCTTCCCGCGACTCGTCGAGCGCGGCCAAGCTGATTGAGCAGCCACGTCGCGGGCGGCATGCCGGCTTTCTCGCGCAATGCCTGCACCTCTCGAAAGGCGCTTTCCGCGTTGGCGTAGTCGCCGGAGTTGAATTGCGCGAGCGCGATGTTGTAACGCGCGACGAGTACATATTCGTACAGCGGGCCGCGCGTCTGTGTCCAGATGTCCACGGCGCGCCGGCCATAGGCGATCGCATCCGCATAATC
>DASYJJ010000385.1:0-2714 GCA_035996605.1 Rhodanobacteraceae bacterium | reverse complement strand
GACATCCTCGGCGTCACGCGTCCGCAAGGCGCAGGATTCGACGTTGGCGCGTATGAAAAGCCCGCAGGCGACGAGATCTTTGCGGACGGCTTCGACTGAGCGCGCATCGTTTCGTCGCACCGTCTTATTCGTTGCCTCATCAGGGGTGCTCACCGGGCACCAACCGTCGAGAGCTCTCAACCGTTAGGGCACTCACTATCGTCGTCCCGGCGAAATCCGGGACCCAGCGCCTCGGCGCTGAGCCCGAGGCACCGGATCCCGGCTTCGCCGGGACGACGAAGTGTGGCGGAATGACGAAGCGCGCTGGCGGACGAAGTCTTACGGTCTGTCGGCCACCGCGGCCACGATGTGTGCTGAAGCAGCGAACGAAAGCGGTAACAACAAACCCCTTGCGGCCGCACGCCCCTCAAGTGGTATATGTGCGCATCCCGCACCAGCGCGAGCATGCCCTTGAACTCCCAAGACGCCTCCGCACGCCACACGCTCACGCGCAGCGACGCAAGAACCCTCGTGCTCGCCGCGCTCGGCGGCGCGCTCGAATACTACGACTTCATCATCTTCGTATTTTTCACCGGCGTGATCGGCCAGCTTTTCTTTCCGCCCGACACACCCGATTGGTTGCGCCAGCTGCAGGTGCTCGGCGTGTTCGCGGTCGGCTATCTGGCGCGCCCGCTCGGCGGCATCGTGATGGCCCATTTCGGCGATCGCAGCGGACGCAAACGCATGTTCACGCTGAGCGTGTTCCTGATGGCGATTCCGACGCTGCTCATCGGTCTTCTTCCGACCTATGTGACGCTCGGATATGCCGCGCCGCTCGCGCTGCTCGTGTTGCGCATCCTGCAAGGCGCGGCGGTCGGCGGAGAAGTGCCGGGTGCTTGGACGTTCGTCGCCGAACACGTGCCTGATCGTCGCGTCGGATTCGCATGCGGCACGCTGACTTCGGGTCTCACCGTCGGCATCGTGCTTGGCTCGCTGATGGCAACGTGGGTCAATCACACGTGGACTGCGCCGGAGATCCAGGCGTTCGCCTGGCGCATTCCGTTCCTGGTTGGTGGCGTGTTCGGATTTTTCGCCGTGTTCCTGCGCCGGCTGCTCGTCGAAACGCCCGTATTCGAAGAGATGCGACTTCGCCAGACGCTGGTGCAAGGCCTGCCGCTCCGCGTTGTTCTCGCCGGTCATGGGCGTGCGATCGTCATTTCGATGCTGCTGACCTGGGTGCTGACGGCCGGCATCGTCGTCGTGATACTGATGACGCCCGGCCTGATGCAGAAATCGTTCGGTATTTCCGCGGCCGACGCGTCGACCGCGAATACATTCGCGACGATCGGACTTTCGATCGGCTGCATCGTGTTCGGTCTTCTTGCCGATCGTTTTGGCGTCGAGCGGATGCTCGCGATCGGCTGCGTGTTGCTGCTGGCAGCGACATATGCGCTCTATGTCGGAGTCGCGCGCGACGCGCAATATTTCGACGTGCTGTATGCGATCGCCGGTTTCTGCGTCGGCGTGGTCGGCGTGATTCCGACGGTGCTCGTGCGCGCGTTCCCGCCGCCGATCCGGTTTTCCGGCATCTCTTTCGCGTACAACGTTGCCTATGCGATTTGCGGCGGACTGACGCCGCTGTTCGTCGGATGGCTGGTCGTGCGCCAGCCGCTTGCACCGGCACACTATGTCGCGGCGTTGTGCGGTGTGGGGGTCGTGACAGCGGCGTGGATTGCGGCGAGCGCTGCCGCGCCAGCGCGCGTCGCTTCGCCGGCGGCGTAACGAAACGGCGACGGCAGGGCTTGTCGAACGCAACGGAAGCGATTGCCGATACAATTGCTTCGCCGCGCCATTCACCGGCGCCGTTCCGAAGTTCCATCGAGAATAGAGGTGTCCGATGTCGCTGCCTTCGAATGGAGCCGCAACATACGGTCTCGGTGCGTCGCTGGGGCTCGCCCTGATCCACGCGTCGGCATCACTCGTCGCACCGACGGGCGATCTCGTCTTCGTCGATGGCTTCGACGGCGCCCAGCCATCGATCAGCAACTACGATGACTTGATCGAAGGATTGCTCGGCACCAGCATCGACTACAACGGCGTGAGCTACCACGATGTCAACGGAATCGGCGGCGTATTTCCCGATGGCAGCACCTTCACGGCCAACGATGTCGGCGATCAGCTCATCATCGAGGACGCGACGGACTTCTACGGCGTCCATCCAGACTATGGCAGCGCGCCGAATTCGTTGACGTTCGGCGATGCCTATGTGCCGGGCCCGAACCTTTCGCTCGGCGCGATGGTGCGCGTGAGCATGGATCTTGCGGAGCCGGCAAACGCAGCAACGGTCGATATCGGCTATTACGAGAATGGCCCGTGGGGCGGCATCGAGATCCATCTCGACGCACTCGACGCCGGGACCGTCGTTGCAAGCGACGTGCTGACGATCGCCGATGGCGGCGGCCGCGACAACGACACGATTGCGGTCTTGAGCGTCAGCGCAGCGTCGTTCGACAGTCTCAAACTTTATGCAACGTACAACGACCAGCCCTCGGCGCCGCGGGTGATCATGGATGATCTCGCATTGACGCCTGTGCTTGCGTCGCCCTGACGATTCCCGCGCGCGCGTAGCGCGAGCGCGCGAACACACCTACGCGCATCAGCATTCGGCCACTCGTCGTCCCGGCGAGGACCGCGATCCGTTTCTGCGTTGCGCTTCAAGAGCCGGGTCCTGCCCC
>DASYJJ010000384.1:0-1586 GCA_035996605.1 Rhodanobacteraceae bacterium | reverse complement strand
CGGCGGCGAACGCATTCGGCTCGAGGCCGGTCGCGAGTCTTTCGGGAAAGGCATGAAATGGCCGCGCCCTCATCCATGCCTGATACATCAATTTTGGCAGGCCGCCTTTCCATACCGGTGCGGGCCCGATGACGACGATTTTGCCGACGCCCACCTTGTGCAGTGCTTCGATCGTCGCAAAGAGCGCAGCCCTAGCTGCCGTCGGCGCGTGCCAGTCGACCTGGTAGTGAGTCCACGCCGCGTAGAGGATGACGGTTTGCGGCTTCATGCGTGCGATCTGCGCAATGACCCATGCGTTACTCTGTTGGCAAATGGTCGATGCGACGCCGAGCGCGGGCAGACATCTGTCGCGCGTGAACTGCGAGAGCGCAACCGCTTTGTTAAGCACTGCATTCAGACCCGGATAGAGTCGCGCCGCGTGCGAATCTCCCCATAACACCGTGACGTTGCTGCCCGCAGAAGGGTTCGCGCAAAACGGCGCGAAGCCGTCGAACGGCTGCTTCTCCGACAACCAGCAATCCAGATAGCGCGCATCGGTCTTGTATTCGTATTGGAAATTGGCGATGGCCTGCACTTCCGGCGGAAAGCGCGTTGGCAGTCCGCTTTGCGCGTAGGTCTCGTATCCGGTGATGCCGACGAGAGCCGACAGCGCGATGAGAGCGGGAACTTTGAATGAGCGCCTCGTGCCGAAGCGGATGGGCTTCTCAACGAAAAGATAGGTCGCGGTCGCAAGCACGAGGCTGGCGACCGCCGCCGCGGCGCGAACACCCGCGGGCGGCGTGCCGAGTTCGATGATGGAGGCGAACGAAAGGATGGGCCAATGCCAAAGGTAAAGCGGATAGCTGACGAGACCGATCCAGACGAGAACGTTCCGCGAAAGGACATGGCGGCCGAACCAGCCCTCGGGACCGGACGCGATCAGCAGAAACGTGCCGCCGGTCGGCAGGACAGCCCACGCACCCGGGAATGCGAGGTCGGTGTTGAACAGCGCGATCGAGAGTCCGAGTGCGATGCCGCCGGTGATCGAAAGACCATCGGCGATCCTGCGCGGCATCGGATTCTGTTTCGGTTCCCAATTACGCGTGAGCAGCGACAGTAGGCATCCGAGCTGCAGTTCCCAGAAACGGCTCAGCGGCGAATAGAACGCTGCGACGGGCGATGCGTGAACGGTCGCGAGATTGATCGCGAACGAGACCGCTCCGACTGCGAGGACGAGGCCCAGCGCGCTGCGCCGCATTTTTGCGAACCACCAGAGAGCCAGCGGCCAGACGAGATAGAACTGTTCTTCGATTCCCAGCGACCAGAGGTGCAACAGCGGTTTCGAGGCCGCCGATGCGTCGAAGTAGCCCGCTTCGTTCCATAGCGCGAAATTCGATGCGAAGCCCATGCCGGCGGCAATGTGTTTGCCGAGCTGCTTGTATTCGTCGGGCAGAAGCGTGATCCATCCGAACGCATAGCAGGCGACCAGCACGATGATCAGCGCAGGGAAAATGCGTTTGATGCGCCGCGCGTAGAAATCCCAAAAGGAGAAACGCCTCCGCGCGAGCTGACCGCTGATGACGCCGGAAATCAGATAGCCCGAAATG
>DASYJJ010000383.1:0-7360 GCA_035996605.1 Rhodanobacteraceae bacterium | reverse complement strand
GACACGTTCACGCAGATGGGGGGCGAAGGCGCGACCTGGTGTGGCCAGGCGCCGTTCACCGAGACCAAACACGTGTTCCAGAATCTCGGCGACGGCACCTATTTCCATTCCGGCTCGCTCGCGATCCGCCAGGCGATCGCGGCGAAGGTCAATATCACCTACAAGATCTTGTATAACGACGCGGTCGCAATGACGGGCGGCCAGCCGGTCGACGGCACGCTGACCGTGCCCGACATCGCACATCAGGTTCGCAGCGAAGGTGCGCAGACGATCATCGTGATGTCCGACGACATCGCGAAATGGTCGCAACCCGAAATGTTTCCGGTCGGCGTCGAGTTCATCGATCGCGACGAGCTCGATGCGGTGCAGAAGCGCATGCGCGAAATCCCGGGCGTTTCGGTGCTGATCTACGATCAGACCTGCGCGACCGAAAAGCGCCGCCGCCGCAAGCGCGGCAAGATGGAAGATCCGAACAAGCGCATCTTCATCAATTCACTGGTCTGCGAAGGCTGCGGGGACTGCGGCGAAAAATCGTTCTGCGTGTCGGTGATGCCGAAGGAAACCGAATACGGACGCAAGCGCGAGATCGATCAATCCAGCTGCAACAAGGATTATTCCTGCGTCAAGGGTTTCTGCCCGAGTTTCGTCACCGTGCATGGCGGCGCGCTAAAAAAGCGGAAGGCGGGCGCTGGTGTCGATTTCTCGACGCTGCCGCTGCCTGCGATCGCCACCGATCTCGCGCAGCCGTGGAACATTCTCGTCACCGGCATCGGTGGCACCGGCGTCGTCACGATCGGCGCGCTGATCGGCATGGCCGCGCATCTCGAAGGCAAAGGCGCGACGGTGCTCGATCAGACCGGTCTCGCACAGAAAGGCGGTGCGGTGACATGTCATCTGCGCATCGCGAAATCGCCGGCGGAAATCCATGCCGTGCGCATCGCGGCGGGCGAAGCCGATCTCGTGCTCGGTTGCGACATGGTCGTCGTCAACGACTACTGGGCGCTCTCGAAGATTCGCGCCGGGCGTGCGCACGTGGTGTTGAATACCTACGAGGCGATGCCGGGCACGTTCACGATGAAGCCCGATCTCGAATTTCCTTCGAAGCAGATCGTCGACGCGGTGACATTCGCTCTCGACGGAGAGCAGCCCGAGCTCGTCGCTGCGACCGATCTCGCGACAAAACTTCTCGGCGATTCGATCGCGAGCAATCTCTTCATGCTCGGGTACGCGTTTCAGAAAGGCTGGGTTCCGATTTCGCTCGATGCGCTGATGCGCGCGGTCGAGCTCAACGCTGCTGCAGTCGACATGAACAAAGCCGCGTTCAATTGGGGACGTCTCGCGGCGCACGATATCTCGCGCGTGCGAGCCGCGGCGGACGGCTCTTCCGCTTCGTCCGTGCGGAGCGCCGGCGATATCGCAGGTCCGCTCGACGACGCGTCGATCAGCGCGACGCTCGACGAGGAAATCGCGCGGCGCGTCACGTTTCTGGGTGACTACCAGAACAGCGCATACGCCGTGCGTTACAAAGCGCTGGTCGACAAGGTCCGCGCGGCCGAGCAGCGGAAGTCGCCCGGTTTCACTTCGCTCACCGAAGCCGTGGCGCGCTATGCATTCAAGTTGATGGCGTACAAGGACGAGTATGAAGTCGCGCGGCTCTACACAAATGGTGAGTTCGAGAAGCGCGTGCGCGAAACGTTCGACGGTGATTTCAAGATGCACTTCAACCTCGCGCCGCCGCTGTTCGCGAAGAAAGACGCCGAAGGCCATCTGCGCAAACAGGAATACGGCGCGTGGATGTTCGGAGCATTCAGGCTGCTCGCCAAACTGCGCGGTTTGCGCGGAACCGCGTTCGATATCTTCGGCTACACGGCCGAGCGCAAGACCGAGCGCCAGTTGATCGCGGACTACGACAAGACGATCGACGAGCTGCTCGCCACGCTCGAACACGACAATCACGCGCTCGCGGTCGAGATTGCATCGATACCAGAGCACATTCGTGGCTACGGACACGTCAAGGAACGTCACCTTGCTGCCGCGCTGACGCGCCAGCAGCAGTTGATGCAGGCGTGGCGGCAGCCGCAGCTGCGCGGTCAGGCGGCGTAGAGATCGCGGAGATTCCCGTCACAGCTTGACGCTTGCTTTCGGGGCGCATCGTTGCGACGAGTTCCGCGTGTTTCGCTGGGCCGCGCGGCAGTTCGAAGCGACGCGCGAGCAATCTAGCGGGTCGCGTTGTCGGCTTCGACCAGATCGACGTACTGAAAACGCGCATCACGCAGCACGCGCTCACCGCGCACCAGCGGTATCGGCGTGGGCCACATGGGACCCGCGAAGACGCACGTGTGGAATTCGCCATTCTCGCCACAGGGATCGACATTCCCCGGAAGATCGGCGAGCAGCGATGCATCGAACTCGCGGCCGCAGAAGACCGCGTCGAGCTGGGTCGTATCGACGCAGGTCACTATCGCGCGATAGCCGCGATCGATGAACCGGCGCGCCAGAATGCGCGTGTCTTCGCCCCACAGCGGATAGAGACCGCGCCAGCCCAACCGGGTGAGCAGCGTTTCGCGATAGACGCGAACGTCGGCGAGAAAAAGATCGCCGAATGCGATCGTATCGATGCTCGCATCGCAGTGCGCACGCGCATTGGCCAGCGCATGTGCGAACACAGTTTCGTAGGTCTCGTTGGTGGCTTGCGGCGGGATCTCGGCCTCGAACAACGGCAGGCCGAGGCCTTCGACCTGGCGGTGCAGAATCGATCGGCGCACGCCGTGGATCGCGATGCGATCGTATTCGCTCGTCACCGTGGTCACCAATGCGGCCACGCGCCATCCGCGATCGCCCGACAATCGCTCAAGCGCGAGAGTTGAATCCTTGCCGCCGCTCCAGGCGAGCAGCACCGGCTTGCGCAACATGGTCATTCCTGTCGTTGCCAGACCAGTGTGCGGTTGTTTGCGGGCATCGGAACGTCGTCTATCAACGCGAAGCCGGCGTCGTGTGCGAGCGAGTTGACCGCCTCCATGTCGCGGATTCCCATCTGCGAACCGCGTTGCTTCAGCGATTCGTCGAACGCCGCGTTGCTCGCGCTGCTGTAGGCGCCTTCGTAGTTGAATGGGCCATAGACCGCAAGCTTCGCGTCGGGCGTCGCGACGCCGGGCAGCGCGCCGAACAACATCTCGACTTCGGCCCAGCTCATGATGTGCAGCGTGTTTGCGCTGAAGATTGCGTCGTAGCGCGTCGTCGGCCAGCCGCCCGTCGCGACGTCGAGCTCGATCGGAGGCGGCGTGTTCGGAAGGTTCGCCTCGGCAAGCCAGGCGCGAATGCCGGGCAGGTTCTCGGCGCGATCGGACGTCTGCCATGAGAGATAGGGCATGGCCGCGGCAAAGTGAGCCGCGTGCTGGCCGGTGCCGCTACCGATCTCGAGAATGCGCGTGCGGTCGGAAAAGTGTGCGCGCAGTACGGCGAGGATCGGGTCCCGATTGCGCTCGCACGCGGGTGCAAAAGGTTTCTCATCCATGTCCCCAAGTTTGCCCGACCGCGCGCTCCGCGGCGAGCGCGTCCGGATTGGCTGTGCGATGCTTCGCACGATCGGATGGCTCGAGGCGCATGCTCAACCGGCTCTGGCTCGGCTTCTTCTTGACCGCGGCGATGGCCGCTCTCGCGCGCTGGCTGATCGGCGGCGACAGCGGCGTATTTGCCGCGATGATCGGCAGCCTGTTCGATATGGCTCGGTTGTCGGTCGAAGTCATGATCGTGTTGTTCGGTACGCTGACGCTGTGGCTCGGCCTCCTGCGCATCGCCGAGCGCGCAGGTCTCATCGACGCTCTCGCGCGGCTGCTCGGTCCATTGTTTCGGCGCCTGATGCCGGAGGTTCCCGAAGGACATCCCGCGATCGGCCTCATCACGCTCAACTTCGCCGCAAACGCGCTCGGTCTGGACAACGCGGCGACGCCGATTGGCCTGCGTGCGATGCGCGAGCTGCAGACTTTGAATCCGAGCACGGATACCGCGAGCAACGCGCAGATTTTGTTCCTTGTGCTCAACGCATCGTCGCTTACGTTGCTTCCGGTCAGCATCTTCATGTACCGCGCTCAGCAGGGGGCGAGCGATCCGACGCTGGTATTCCTTCCGATTCTGCTGGCGACCAGCGCTTCGACGTTGACGGGCTTTCTTGCCGTCGCGTGGATGCAGCGGTTGAAACTCCGCGATCCGGTCGTTCTGCTCTGGATGTTGGCGACAGCGGTGCTTCTTGGCGGATTCATTGCCATGCTGGCGGTGCTGCCTGCGGCTGCGCTCGCGCCGTTGTCGTCGCTGCTCGGCAATCTCGTGATGTTTGCGATCGTCATTGCGTTTCTGGTCGCCGGCGCGCTGCGTAAGGTGCCGGTGTACGAGAGTTTCGTCGAAGGCGCGAGGCAGGGCTTCGACGTAGCAAAGGATTTGCTGCCGTATCTCGTCGCGATGTTGTGCGCAGTCGGCGTATTGCGCGCGTCCGGCGCGCTCGATCTCGCGCTCGATGGAATCCGCTGGCTCGTACAGGCGTGCGGAGCGGATACGCGTTTCGTCGACGCGCTGCCGACCGCGCTGGTCAAGCCGTTTTCTGGAAGCGCCGCGCGCGCGATGCTCATCGAGACGATGAAGACGCACGGCGTGGACAGCTTTCCGGCGTTGGTCGCGGCAACCGTGCAGGGCAGCACGGAAACGACGTTCTACGTGCTCGCTGTTTATTTCGGTGCGGTGGGCATCCGGCGCGCGCGCCATGCCGTCGGCTGTGCATTGCTCGCCGATCTTGCCGGCGTCATCGCTTCGATCGCAGTCTGCTACTGGTTCTTCGGCTGACGGCTGTTTCGTACGCGACCCCTACGTTTTTGCTGATTACCGGGCAGCGCGGCGGACTCTACATTGCCGCTGCCCATTGCCCTCTGATCTATCTTGCACGTGCAACAAAAACGAAGGATAATCTCGCATGCAAACAGCCATGGCGTTCGAAACGATGCGCTCAGCGGCGCGCAAGCCTTCCATTCCGCACACCGATCCTGGTCGCGTGCTGACCAAGGCTGCGCTCCGTGCGGCCGATATTCTCGAGATTCCGCAGCGGACATTGGCCGAGATCATCGGCATCAGCGCGTCCACCGTCTCGCGCGCAGCGCACGGCGGCGCGCCGGTCGATCCGTCGAGCAAGGCCGGCGAACTGGCCAAGCTCTGGGTGCGTGTGTTCCGCTCGCTGGACGCGATCGTCGGTTCGAACGATGTCGCCGCGCGTGCATGGCTCAACTCCGCCAACGCCGCCTTCGGCGGACAGAAACCGGTCGATCGCCTGCGCAGCGCAGAAGGATTGATCCACGTGCTGCATTATCTCGACAGCGCCCGCGCGCGCCTCTGAATCGCCTCGCTCGCACGGACATGCACGCTCACGCGCGTGGATGAATATCGCAGACCGTGCGACTCGCATCGCCGATGCTCAGACATGGGGCCTCGGCAATGACAACGTTCACATTGGACACCGTGCAGAAAGCGACGCGCAGACTGAGCGCCACACCGTGGCGCGTCGTCGAAGCGCAACATCGTGCGTCCACGATGCGCCTGGTCGATACGCTCGACGAGCAGCGCGTGCTCGAGGAACTGCTCGACGCGAGCAAGCCCACTTTGCCGGCCGCAGCGATGAAACTTCACTATCTGCTGGCGACGCCGTTCCGTTACCCCGCGCCGCCGCCGTCGGGCTCGCGCTTTCGCGGCATCGGTGATCCGGGAGTCTGGTACGGAGCGGACGTCGTGCACACCGCGCTGGCGGAGGTTGCGTATTGGCGGCTCCGTTTTCTCGCCGATTCGCTGGCGACTCCGGACCTGCCCCCGGTTCCGCACACCGCATTTCGCGCAAGCATCGCCGGCAACGCGATCGTGCTGCAGCAGACGCCGTTCGATCGACAGCGCAAGCAATGGGAAGATCGTGTCAGTTATGACGCGACGCAGAGTCTCGCGCGAACCGCGCGTGAAGCGGGGGTCGCGCTGATCCGTTATCGCTCGGTGCGGGATCCGCAACACCGGGCCGCGATCGCCGTGCTGACGCCCGCCGCGTTTCGCAAGCCCGCGCCACTCGCGCAGCAGGTCTGGTTGATCAAGGTCGCGCGCGCGCAAGTGCTGGCGGAAACCGATCTTGGCGGCGAGCGCCTGGCGTTCGCGCCGGAAGAGTTGGGCCTGCCGCGGCCGCGCGTTGACTGACGTTCGAGCGTCGCCGAATCAACGCTTCTCTCGCGAAGATCGTCTAGCAAAGAAGCGCGAGTTGGAAAAACCCCGTCAGCGTATTCGGCGTGTGACTCAATCCGCTACGCGCGACTGCGCGCGGGTCCGCCGCCGATGAGGCGCGCGGGCAGAAAGATGATCGCCCGCAACAGCTCGAACACGCCTTCGACCGCGATGCCCACGATGCGGAACGGCAGCAGAAGCAGCCAAACGATCGGATAAAGCACCAGCGCAAGCAGCGCGAGCGGCCAGCAGAAGATCAGCAGCAGAATCCAGAGAAGGAACGTGAACATCGATATCCTCGCCCGAGTGTCGGCCTCGACACGTGCCAACGATCCAGCATATGGGTACGCATGGCCTGTGCCAAAAGGGGTGGCTTGGCTCCCGATGCGCGCGCCGGCAACGTCGTGTCAGCGCGGCAGCGTCTCGCCGGTGATCGCGGCGCGGATCTCGCGGAGTTTCGCTTTGATCGCCGCTTCGTTTTCGGGCCCACTACGTAGCAGCAGCTTCTGACCGGCCGAGCGCGATTCCAGCGCCGGATCGGCGTATTCATACATGACCTTCGGCTGCGTCAACGCGGCGGCGCCATTTGCGTCCGGCGTTTGAAGCAGGTGATCGATGACGGCGACGAGCCGGTCGTTGAAATAGCCGTCCGGATAGCCAAGCTCGCGATACGCTTCTTGAAACAGCGAGTAGTAATGCGCATACCAGGCGACCAGCGCCTTCGTGTCGATCGCCTGCGCGATGTGCGCATAGCCGGCATAGCGTGCGGCATTTCGAGCGTCGATTTCTCGCTCGTTGCCTGTCTGACGCGCGATGAACGCACCTTGCGCGCCGCGCACCGGCATTGCATCGGCGGCGACTTTCTGCCGCGGCAGGCTGTCGATCGTCGCGACGATGCGCTGGATCACGTGTTCGGGATTCAGGATGTCGTTCAAACCGCCGCCGGCCAGCGTCGCGAGCGCGGCCAGAACCGCGGCGTCGCTCGCGTCGAGCGCGGGCAGGGGCGCGCCGTCGTCGTCGCCGGCAATGGCTTTATCGATTGGATGCTGGATCGGTGTCGATGACGCCGCAGCTCCGGGCGTTGCCGGGTTCTGTCCCGGCAGTTGGGTCACGGCTTGCGGGC
>DASYJJ010000382.1:0-5905 GCA_035996605.1 Rhodanobacteraceae bacterium | reverse complement strand
CCACGCGTCCGCCGCCGTCTTCGGCGACGATCACGCGACTTGCCGGTTCCGACTCGATGCCCGCGAGCCGGCTCGCAATCTGCTGGCGCGTCGCGGCATAGCCGAGCTGTCCGCCGAGCTCGGCGATCGACTGGGCATCGTAAGTGCGCGCGGTGCGGATCGTGGTCATGCGTGTCGTCTCCGTTCCACGCGCAGAGCCTAGCGCGACGATCGGCGCGAATTCTGGCGCAACCGTGGCAGTGGAAGGACCTTCAGGCTCAGCAGCAGCCGTCCCCGCCTTTCACGGAGTGCGCGGCGGTCGCGGCGACACCGCGCGTCAATCCCTGCTCAGCCGCACGATAGTGATCGGCGACGACGCGGGCGACGCACATCGACATGCGCTTGCCGGTCGGGATGTGCAGGAATTCATTCGGTCCGTGCGCGTTCGAATGCGGGCCGAGCACGCCGGTGATCAGGAACTGCGCGCCGGGGAATTTTTCGCCGAGCATGCCCATGAACGGGATCGATCCGCCTTCGCCGTTGTAGGCGACTGGCGCGCCGAAGAATTCGCGCGAGGCCGCGTCGACCGACGTTTCCAGCCACGACGCAAGGGCCGGCGCGTTCCAACCGCTGCCGGCCTTCTCGAGCTCGAAGCTCACCTTCGCGCCGTACGGCGGTTCCTTTTCGAGAAGACGCTTGACGAACTCGCCGCCCTTCACCGCGTCCAGCGTCGGCGGCACCCGCAGCGAGACCTTCACCGCGGTAAACGGGCGCAACACGTTGCCGGCCGAATCGAGCGGCGGCAGGCCACCGACGCCGGTGATCGACAAGGCCGGACGCCATGTGCGGTTGAGCACGAGCTCGGACAGATCGCTCGCCATCGGCTTCATGCCGTCGACCATCGGGAATTTCGCGTAGACCTCGTCGCCGAGGACTTCCGCCGTGCGCTTCGCCTGCGCGACACGCTGCGCTGGAATTTCGACATAAAGTTCCTGCGGCTTGATCTTGCCCGTGACTTCATCCTCGAGTCGGGACAACACCTGGCGCAGAATGCGAAAGCTCGAAGCGACGACGCCGGACGCATCACCCGAATGCACGCCTTCTTCGAGCACCTTGACGACGAGATTGCCGCCGGTGAGTCCGCGCAGCGAGGTCGTCAGCCATAACTGATCGTAGTTGCCGCAACCCGAGTCAAGACAAACGATCAGCGACGGCTTGCCGATACGTGCGGCGAGATGATCGACGTAATACGGCAGGTCGTAGCTGCCCGATTCCTCGCAGGCCTCGATCATCACCACGCACCGCGCGTGCGGAATGTTCTGCGACTGCAGCGCCATGATCGCCGCCAGCGATCCGAAGATCGCGTAGCCATCGTCGGCGCCGCCGCGCCCGTAGAGCCTGTCGCCCTCGATCACCGGTTTCCAAGGACCCAGATGTGCGGACCAGCCGGTCATTTCCGGCTGCTTGTCGAGATGGCCGTAGAGCAGCACGGTCTCGTCGCCCTTGCCCGGGATTTCGATGAAGATCAGCGGTGTGCGGCCGGGAAGACGCACCACTTCGAGCTGCATGCCGGCAATCGGCTGCGCGCGCGCCCATGCTTCCATCAGCGAGACCGCGCGGTCCATGTGGCCGTGCTCGGCCCACTGCGCATCGAACATCGGCGACTTGTTCGGAATCTTGATGTACTCGGTGAGCTGGGGAACGATCTGCGCGTCCCACAAGTTGCCCACGAACCCGCTGAGTGCTGTCGAATCCATTGCGAAAAAGCCCGGCAATATTGAAGCAGCGCAGTCTACTCCGCGGCCGCCCGCATGACCCATGTAGGAAGTTTCCTACAAGGCGGATGGACGATTGCCGACCCCACGCTTCGTGTTAGCGCCCTGCCGGTGAACGCGCGGCGTAGGTACGCTGTGTGCATTCGCGCCCGGTGCGCGTTCTCCCTCGGTTGTCCCCCACCTCAAATGAAGTTTTTCGTCCGATTCCTGTTTCTTCTGGCCATCTTTCTGGAAACGTCCGCATTCGCCGCGACGCAGGTCGACATCAACAGCGCCGACGCCAGAACGCTCGCCCAATCCCTCAGCGGGGTCGGCCTCGTCAAGGCCGAGGCGATCGTCGCCTATCGCACTCAGCACGGGCCGTTCAAGAACCTGGACGATCTTGCCAAGGTCAAGGGCATCGGCCCTCGCATCCTCGAGGAAAACCGCGAAGTGATCGTATTCGGGAAGCCGCCCTCGACGATTGCTCCGCGCGAAGAACCACCGCGTCCCGTTGCGAACTGGTAGCTGAAACCGCCCGCGCGCGCGGCATTCTGGCGCAGTGTCCGACGCCGTGGCCTGCGCCGCGCGGCCGGAGCTGCGTCGGCTGTCCGTTCTGCTAGACTGCGCGCCCGCCGAAAGGCGGCGCAACGATGATCATCCCCCGCTACCATATCGGCCCGTCGCATATCGCGGGCGCAGGGAAAGGCTTGTTTCTCGACGAGCCCGTTGCGCGCGGTCGCGTCATCATCGCGCCGGACGCGATCGCACGCGTGCACACGTTCGACGAAATCTCGCGCATGCCGGACGCCGACCAGCTCCTGCCCGCAACCGTGCGCTGGTTCGAAGACGCTTATACCGTGACGCCTGAATGGCCCGACGAGTGCTACGTCAACCACGCTTTCGTACCGACCGGGCTCTGGCATCTCGGATTCGTATTCGCGGCGAGCGATCTTGCCAGCGGCCTCGAGATCACCGTCGACTACCGGCATCTGCTCGCGCCCGGACAGCAAGAAGAATTCCTCGATGCGCCGAGCGGCGAGCGCATCATCGGCTACAGCTGGGACGAAAGCCTTCGCGCATCCACGCATGCGCTCGCCGGGATCCTCGCCTGACCCAATGATCGAAATTCCGATTATCGAAACCGAACGCCTGCGCATGCTCGCGTTCGGCGAACGTCATTTCGAAGCGTACGCATCGATGCTCGCCGATCCGAGCAGCACGCGCTTCGTCGGCGATGGCGAACCGCTCGATCGCATGAACGCGTGGCGCTCGATGGCGATGCTGCTCGGCCACTGGGCGCTTCGCGGCTACGGCATGTGGGCAGTGGAGCTGAAGGAAACCGGGCGATTCGTCGGGCGCGTGGGCTTGCACCGTCCGGAAGGCTGGCCCGATCTCGAGCTCGGCTGGATGCTGATGCCCGATCAGCGCGGCCACGGCTACGCAACCGAAGGCGCACGCGCGGCGCTTGACTTCGGTTTCCGCGAGCTCAGTGCGCAGCGGCTGGTCAGCCTGGTCCGCACCGACAACACGGCGGCGGAACGTGTTGCTCGCCGGCTCGGTGCCCGGCAGGCCACGACCATCGATTTTCTCGGCGGCGCGACCCTCGTCTACGTCTATCATTCGCCCGAGATGGATGCCTGACCTGCCCGATGCGCCGGGATGCCGATGAGTCGACTATCGCTGTTGCGTACATCGGACTACCGGCGCGTGCGCTGGAAGAACGATGGCGGATGGACCACCGAGATCGCGCGCGATCCCGCGGACGAATCCGTGGATTTCCGCTGGCGCGTCAGCATCGCCGACATCGAAAGCGACGGGCCGTTTTCGATTTTTCCGGGTGTCGATCGCGATCTCGTCCTGCTCTCCGGCGCCGGCATGGACCTCGATTTCGCCGACGCGTTGCCGATGCGGATCGGCGAGCGCTTCCAGCATGTGCATTTTCGTGGCGAATCAGACGTCCAATGCCGCCTGGTGGCGGGACCGACGCGCGACTTCAACGTCATGGTCCACCGAGATACGACGCGCGCGGAAGTCGTGGCGCGACCGCTGGTCGGACCGATGGTGATCTTTCCCGAGCCGGACGCGGAATGGCTGATCCACATCCACGCCGGTCACGCGCTCGCGCGGCGCGGAGAGCAGGAAATCACCGCGGCGAGCGGCGAGACGATTCTTGCCGATCTTCGAACCGGCAGCGGCCGCGTCGTGCTGGAAGGCGCAGGCGAATTGGTCCTCGCCAAGTTCCTGCCCGCGTGAGTCGCGAACAAATGCGAATTACTCGCAGTCCTGATCTGCGCAAAGGCCCGGAGCGGGCCACGCACGCGTCTTCGCGCGCGCATGCTTGCGTAGCGGCCGCGTTCGGGACAACGTAACGCCGCACGGCCCAACGGACCCAACACCGATGCGGATTCTGGTTATCGAAGACGACGCTGCCATCGCCGACGCGATCGTCGCGGCATTGACGCGCGCCGGTCACGCGGTCGATCGGCTGAGTGGCGGGCGCCAGGCGGATGCGGCGCTGCAGGCGCATCCGTACGATCTCATCGTGCTCGATCTTGGTCTTCCGGAAATGGATGGCGTCGAGCTTCTGCGTCGGCTTCGCGCGCGCGCCGATGCGGTGCCTGTGCTGGTTGCGACCGCGCGCGAAGCGCTCGATGAACGCGTGCGCGCGCTCGATCTTGGTGCCGACGACTATCTCGTCAAACCTTTCGCGCTCAGCGAATTCGAAGCCCGCGTGCGCGCGCTGCTGCGCCGGCGCACGACGCAGGGCATGCCTGAGCTCAAACTCGGGCGGCTGCGACTGGATTTGCCTCGACGCCGAGCCCATGTCGACGACACGCCGCTCGAGCTGACGCCGCGCGAATTCGGGCTGCTCGAAACACTCGTCGCCCGACTCGACCGCGTGATGAGTCGCGAACAGCTCATCGATGCGCTGTGCACCTGGGATACGAGCCTCACCGACAACGGTCTGGACATCGCCGTGCACCGGCTGCGCCGCAAGCTCGAAGGAAGCGGCGTGCGCGTGCGCACGGTGCGCGGTCTCGGTTATCTTCTGGAAACAGACCATGCGCCGACCGCCTAGCCTCAGGCGGCGGCTGCTTGCGTTTCTCGTCGCGCCGATGGCGCTGGCCTGGCTCACCAGCGGCGCGCTCGTCTATGTGCTCGCGCTGCACTACGCGAACCTCAATTACGACCGCGCGTTGACCGACGCGCTGCGCGCGCTGCAGCGCATGATGCAGAGCGAGGCGCGCTATCAGGAACTCAATCTGCAGGCGCGCATTCTGTTCGAAGTCGATTCGGAAGATCCGAACTACTACACCGTGCGCAGCATCCGTCACGGCACGCTGGCCGCCAATCTGGAATTGCCGATGCCGCAGCCGACGCCGGCGACCGGCGGCAATCCGCAGATCGAATCGGTTGCGTTCGGCGAGCGCAACTTGCGCATGGCTTCGCTGGTCGTACCGAGCGAGGAAGCCGGGGACATGATCGTCGTGTCGGTTGCGCAGACGATGCGCGAGCGGCACGCACTGGCACGTGAGATCCTGATTGCCGTGCTGCCGATCGTGCTCGGGTTGATGTCGCTGGTGCTGATCCTGGTCTGGTTCGGCGTAAGCCGCGGCCTGCATCTGTTCGATCCATTGACCAGGCATCTCGCCGGAAGGCGGACGCGCGATCTTTCACCGCTCGATCAGAGCATCGTGCCTGTCGAAATCCGTCCGCTCACGCGCACGGTCGATCTTCTTTTCGCGCGGCTGCGCGGTCTGCTCGATCTGCAGGACCGATTCATCGCCGACGCCGCGCATCAATTGCGCACGCCGCTTGCAGGGTTGCGCCTGCAGGCCGAGCGCGCACTGGCCGATCCGCGGCCTGACAGCGTTCGAGAGGCATTGATCCACGTCGAGCGACTTTCCGCCGGCGCCGGCCGCGCCGCGGGTCAGCTGCTGGCTCTCGCACGCACCCAATCCAACGTCGACGACACGCCGCCTTCGCCGGTCGATCTCGCGCGGCTCGCGCGCGACTACGTCGCCGAAAGCGTTCCACGCGCGCTCCTGGCGAATATCGATCTCGGCTACGCGGGTCCGAATGCCGAGGCGATGATCGCCGGCGACGCGGTCATGCTGCGCGAAGCGCTGGTCAATCTCGTCGACAACGCGCTGACCTATGTCGGCGCT
>DASYJJ010000381.1:0-2509 GCA_035996605.1 Rhodanobacteraceae bacterium | reverse complement strand
GAGCGTGTTTCCGATCATGTTGACGGATTCTCGAGCGAGATCCGATATGAGAATCTGGACGCCGATGCTGTCGCCGCGCGTGCTTTCGACGCCGTGATCCTCGCGCTGCCGAACGGCAAGGCGGCGGACTACGCCCAACGCATCAAGACCGGAAATGAGCGTGCGGTGGTGGTGGACCTGTCCGCGGACCACCGCTTCGACAGCGCGTGGTATTACGGACTGCCCGAGCTCACGCGCAAGCGTTACGACGGCAACACGCGCATCAGCAATCCGGGCTGCTACGCGACCGCAATGCAGCTCGCAATCGCTCCGCTGAAGAATGATCTTGCAGCGCCGCCGTCGTGCTTTGGCGTATCCGGCTATTCGGGTGCGGGTACGGCGCCATCCGATCGCAACGATCCCGAGAAGCTTCGTGACAATCTGATGCCGTATTCGCTCACGAATCACGTGCACGAGCGCGAAGTGGCGCGCCAGCTCGGAGTGCCGGTCGAATTCATGCCGCACGTCGCGCCGCATTTCCGCGGCATCACGATGACCGTGAATCTCTGGCTCCAGAAGCCGATGTCGAAAACGTCGATCGCAGAGCTCTATCGCGAGTTCTACGCCGGAGAGCCGCTCGTCCGCATCGTCGACGAGGCGCCGTGGGTCAGCCGCATCGCCGGCAGGCATGATGTCGAGATCGGCGGCTTCGCGCTCGCTCCGGGCGGCAAGCGCGTTGTCGTCGTGGCGACACTCGATAATCTGCTGAAAGGCGCTGCGACGCAGGCCATGCAGAATCTCAATCTCGCTTTCGGGTTCGACGAATTCACGGCGATTCCGCTGGCGCCGATCGTCGAATCCGCGAACTGACACGAGAGCGACGCCATGCGACTTTCCCGATACTTTCTGCCGGTCCTCAAGGAAACACCCGCCGAGGCGCAGATTCTCTCGCACCGGTTGATGCTCCGCGCGGGAATGATCCGCCAGGAGGCGGCCGGAATTTATGCGTGGCTTCCGCTGGGCTTTCGTGTCCTCAAGAACATCGAGCGTATCGTGCGCGAGGAAATGGATCGTGCCGGTGCGATCGAGCTGCTGATGCCGACGCTGCAGCTTGCCGATCTATGGCGCGAAACCGGTCGCTACGACGCTTACGGTCCGGAGATGCTGCGCATCCGCGACCGTCACGATCGCGAGCTTTTATACGGCCCGACCAACGAGGACATGATCACGGAGATATTCCGCGCCAGCGTACGTTCGTACCGCAGCCTGCCGCTGAATCTCTATCACATGCAATGGAAATTCCGCGACGAGCAGCGGCCGCGGTTCGGCGTCATGCGCGGACGCGAATTCCTGATGAAGGACGCGTATTCGTTCGATCTCGACGAGGCCGGCGCGCGTCGCGCGTACAACCGCATGTTCGTTGCGTATCTGCGCACGTTCGCGCGCATGGGCCTGAAAGCAATTCCAATGCGCGCGGAAACGGGCCCGATCGGCGGAGATCTCTCGCACGAGTTCATCGTGCTTGCCGATACCGGCGAATCGGCGGTTTTTTGCGATCGACGCGTCCTCGATCTGGCGGTGCCCGACGATGACATCGACTACGAAGGTGATCTTTCGGCGCTGATCGCCCAGTGGACGAATGGGTACGCTGCGACGGAAGACGTCCACGACGTGGCGCGCTTCGAGCGCGAAGTCTCCGTCGAGGACCGCGTGCATACGCGCGGCATCGAAGTCGGGCAGGTGTTCTATTTCGGCACCAAATATTCGGCGCCCATGAAGGCCGTAGTGACCGGACCGGACGGAGTCGAGCGGCCGATTCACGGCGGATCTTACGGCATCGGAGTCTCGCGTTTGGTCGGCGCGATCATCGAGGCGAGCCATGATGATGCAGGCATCGTCTGGCCGGACTCCGTCGCGCCATTCAAGGTAGGGCTCGTCAATCTGAAAGCGGGCGACGCGGCAACCGACTCGGCGTGCGAAAGGATTTACGCCGACCTTGAAGCCGTAGGAATCGACGTGCTTTACGACGACACCGCTGAACGCGCAGGCGTCAAGTTTTCCACGATGGATCTCATCGGCCTGCCTTGGCAGGTCGTCGTCGGACCACGCGGTCTCGCCAACGGCACCGTGGAATTGAAGCGCCGCGCCACCGGCGAACGATTTGAAATTACGCCGGACGCAGCCCTGGCAAAAATCGGAGTCGAACGGCGATGAGCGATCTTCTCTGGCAGAAAGGCGGTGTCGCCGTCGACGCGCGCATCATGCGTTTTCTCGCAGCGGACGATGTCGTGTTCGATCGCGAGTTTTTTGCGCACGATATTCAGGCGAGCAAGGTGCATGTCGAAGGATTGTCCCGGATCGGGATCATCGAAGCGGGCGAAGCATCCTCGCTGACACGCGAGCTCGACCTCTTGAACGATGATTTCGCGAATGGCCGCTTCGTGCTCGACGAGCGTTACGAAGACGGCCATTCGGCAATCGAGGCGCGTCTCACCGAGCGTCTGGGCGACACTGGCCGCAAGGTACATAC
>DASYJJ010000380.1:0-9854 GCA_035996605.1 Rhodanobacteraceae bacterium | reverse complement strand
GCTTCATCACGATGGATGAAGTCGCGCCCAACACCTGGCTCGCCGCGAATTTCAAACCCTGCGACAAGAATTCCGACGGCAAGGTGACTGAAGCCGAGTATTCCGCGTGTCAGATGAAGCGCTGATTTCTCGCAGCAGAGTTCGGTAGTTGACTGGCGGTATCGGTGAAGCCGTCGAAAAGAAACGCGGCGGGGTGCTTCTGCGAGGAGGCGACCCGCCGCGTTTCGGCGCGCGTGAGCGATCGGATGATGCGCACATGCGCTCGGCGCTTCCCGAGTCGCGCGCTGCGAATAGCAGTCCAGGCGCGTAACGCTTGCGTGGCATAGGTAAATCGTTCAGCAACATCGCGCTCACGTGACGCTCGGAATGCGGATCGCCCGTATCGCGGCTCTGGCATGGTTGATGCGTGGCAACGAGCGGCGCCGGACACCCGTCTCGGTCCAATCAGGCCATTGGAGACCGTTATGCACGACCCGCAAACCCCAGACGCCGCGTCCCTTCGCGGCGCGACGCGACATGCCGGTTACGGCCGGCGCGAACTGATCGGCTCATTGCGCGAGGACTTCAACTCGCTCGCAGCGCGCATCATCAGTGCGGCGCAGGCTTCCGTTCTGACTGTCTGGGTCGACGACGAGTGCCGCATCTACGGCTCTCGTCCCGAAGCGCTTCCCCAGGTGCCGGTCCACTGGATCATCGGCACTTATGCGTGCGGCGCACCGATCGGCGACATCGCAGACGATCTCGATGCCGAACGCACCGAGCGGGTCCGAGCCTGGCGCCTGGATTGATCTGGCGTTGCGGTTGCGGTCCATTCTTGCGACGCGACGGGAAATTTCTTCCTCTGCTGCGTTTGCTTGCTCGTCGGGAGCCGCGAGGATCGCAACGCTCGTCGGTCGCGACGCTCGTTGCAAAATTCGGACCGGATAGCGGTGGGTTATTCGACCAGCGTCCGTAACAGAGTCGACGGAGAACGCATCATGCCCGACCAAGAGACCATGCGGCGCGCGGAGCGCGACAAGCGCGAAGGCAAATCGGCCAGCACCCAGGCTGGCGAGTTCGTGCGCGAAGAGATCGATCACGTGCGCGAAGGCAAGCACGGTGCGCGATCGACGAAGCAGGCCATTGCCATCGGACTCTCGAAGGCGCGTCGCGCAGGTGTGGATTTGCCGCCGCCGAAGAAGGCTTCGAAGAAAACGCGCGTCAGTGCGCGGCGCGACAGCGCAGCCGGAAAGCGCGCGACGAAGAAATCACCGTCCGCAACACGCTCGCGTGCCACAAAAAAGGCGCTTCAGCGCGAAGGACATTCCGCGGCATCGCGCCAGGCGCTTTCCAAGCAGGCGCGCACGGCAGCGAGCAAGCGAAGCGCCGCCAGCAGATCTGCCTCCGCGCGCAAGGCGGCACGGACGCGGGCGCGCCGATCGAAGTGATCGTCGCCGTCCGAACGAAAAACGCGCTCCCCGAAAAACGCATTCCCCGAAGCGTCAGGCCGGCCGGCGCAAAAGCGTGCCGCCTGACATCGCTGGATGAAAGCGCTTGACCGCGAGCACGCCGAGCACAATGAAGAGGACCAGGACGATTCCCTGTGCGAGCGCGAACGGCGGTTCGGATCCGTTCGGCGCCAGCGCGTGCAGTGCCGGTATCTTGAGGAACGACTGCACGACGAGCACGAACACGTTGAGATAGAGCGAAATGACGGCGCCGACGACATAAACCGGGCGCCAGAATCCGCGCAGCCGGGCGCCGTACAACGCGTATGTGGTCACCGCGAGTACGATGAGAGAAATGACTCCCACGATGTGCGACGGCAAGAGATGGTCGCGATGGAAGAAAAATCCGGTCGCGCTCGTCGCGATGGTCGTGACCAGGAACACGAACGTCGTTGCAGCCATCCGGTTTGCACTCAGAAGGCCGTACAAGACGATCAGCCCCGCCACGATTGCGATCAGGCTGATCGCCACATGAAAAAAAGTGAACGCCTGCGAGTCCATGACGATTCCCCGTGCTGGATGCGGAAAGAGTAGCGGGTTGGCATTGGACCTGCCAGACGTCTAGCCGGCTCTCGGCGCGCCTAACCCTGGGCCGCGTAGATGCGTCGCACGGAATCGATCGTATCCGCCTCTTGAGTCCGCTTGTCATCGCGATACCGCTTCACGCGGGCTAACCGCAGGGCGAGACCGCCCGGATAGCGTGGGCTCGCCTGCAGATCACTGAAGGCGATCTCGACGACGAGCTCCGGTCGCACGTGAACCGTATATCCATCGGTCCGAACCTCGCGCGCGAGGAGTTCCTTCGTCTGCCATTCGAGCATTGCATCCGTCAAACCCTTGAATGTCTTGCCGAGCATGACGTAGTTACCTGTGGCCGGATCGAGCGCGCCAAGATGCAGGTTCGACAGTTTCCCGGTGCGCCGGCCGTGGCCCCATTCGGCGGCGATCGCGACAAGATCAAGCGTGTGCGCGCGCTTGATCTTGAGCCATCCGGCGCCGCGATTACCGGCCTCGTACGGCGCATCGAGGGATTTCGCCATCACGCCTTCGTGTCCGGCCGCGAGCGACGCGGCATAAAACGCATCGGCCTCATTGCTCGAAGAGGTGACGATGCGGGGAATTTGCAACGACTCCGGGATCGCGCGTGCGAGCGTGTCGTAGCGTTCGCGCGTCGGCGCCTCGGTAAGCCCGCGACCATCCAAAAGCAGGCAGTCGAAAAAGAACGCGCGAATTGGAAGTTCGATCCGCATCCGCTCGACATCGAGCTTGCGGCCGAACCGGCGCATCGTGATCTGGAACGGGTGCGGGCGGCCATTCGTGTCGAATGCGATCGCTTCGCCGTCGAGAATCATCTCGCGCGCCGACAGCGCGCTTGCGATCTCTACGATTTCCGGAACCGCGGAAGTCACATCGTTGAGATTGCGCGTATAGACCGATACGGTGTCGCCCGATCTGTGCACTTGTATGCGAGCGCCGTCCATCTTCCATTCGAACGCGGCCGTGCCGCCGAGCTGGCGCAGCGCATCTGCGGGATCGGCGGCCGTTTGCGCCAGCATCGGCGCGATCGGCGATAGAACCTGAAGCTGAAAGCGGGCGAGACCGCTTTCGCCTTCGAGCAGCGCCGTGCTCGCGACCGCGCCGATATTTTTTGCATACATCGTCGCGCGACGAACCGCTGCGATTGGCACCTCGGCGGCAGCGGCGATCGCGTCGATCATCACACCCGCGAGCGCGCCCTGACGCAATTCGCCGACGAGCAGACGTATCAGGAATTCGCGCTCGTCTTCGGTGGCGAGCGAAAACAGCGAACGCAATGCCTCGGAACGGAGCGCAGCCGCTCCGCTGCCGCGCATGATCGCGACCTCGCCAAGACGTCGATCGACATCGGCTATGGTCAGGGCCGGACTGCGCGGAGTTTCGCTCGCGCCGGCTCCGCGCAGCACCGGGTAGCCGATGCCGAAGCGGCCTTGGGGCGTGGAACCCGAGAGATAGTGCGCTGCGATTGCGATCTCGTCCGCAGCCAGCCCTCGCAGACGAGTCGCGAGAGCGCGCACCTTGGCGCGGCGCGACGATGTCTCGCCGACTTCGCGCGAAGTCGCCACAAGATCCGCCAGCAGGGTCATCGCAGCCTCGGGGAAGTCGCGCGATCGCCATGCATCGGGCGAACGTTCTTGCCGAGTTTTGCGATCCGGGCCACGGCCGCGTCCATTTTTGATCTGATCGACCTTGATCCGAGTCGACGATAGTGCAGACGAGCTGCTGAACCCAACAGTCGAGTCGTAAGGCAGCCATAGATTGCGTTTGGACAGCATCCGCCGTTCGGACATCTCCGGTCCTGCGCCGCGCATGCGGCGGGTCGCTCCGCAAAAGCTGATATACACTCGGAAGACCACCGGCTGGGAGGCCGTGCGTGGATCAGGTTCTAGAGAGACTTCGGCAACGCAAGATCGTGCAGTGGGCGCTTGCCTACCTGGCCGCGGCGTTTGCGCTGATCCAGATGTTCGATCTCGTCGGCCAGCGTTTCGGTTGGCCCGCCGAATTCGAACGCGCTCTCATGATCGTTGCCGCCGTTGGATTCGTCATCACGCTCGTTCTCGCCTGGTATCACGGCGATCGCGGCGTACAGCGTGTCTCCGGCAGCGAGCTCCTGATTCTGGCGTTGCTGCTCGCGATCGGCGGCGGTCTGCTTTGGCGTCTCGCGAAAGCTCCGGACGAAAGCGCGGCGAACACTACCTCGACCGCAGCGGCAAGCGGGTCGCGCGCCGATAGTGAAAAGGCTCCGCCGCCGGACGGGAAATCGATCGCCGTGCTGCCGCTTGCGAATACCAGCGGCGATCCCGCCAACGAATATTTCTCGGACGGGCTTTCCGAAGAATTGATTTCGGTGCTGGCGCGCATTCCCGATCTCAAGATCATCGGTCGCAATTCGTCGTTCCATTTCAAGAACACCGGCGATGACAGCCGCACGATCGGCGAGCGCCTTGGCGTCGCGAATCTGCTCGAAGGCAGCGTTCGCAAACAGGGCGAGCGCGTGCGCATCGCGGTCGATCTGATCACGGCAGCCGACGGGCGCCAGCTTTGGTCCGAGACCTATGATCGCGATCTCAAGGACATCTTCGCCGTGCAGAGCGAGATTGCGGCAGCCGTGGTCGCGCAACTCAAGCTGAAGTTGCTCGGTGGCCAAAGTCGCGCCGCGCCGAATCCGAATATCGGCGCGTACAACGCGCTGCTGGAGGGTCAGCATCTGTTGCCGCGGTTCAATCAAGCCGATCAGCGCAAGGCTGCGGAGTACTTCGAGCAGGCGACCAAGCTCGATCCCGAGTACGCGCTCGCGTACGCGCAGCTTTCACGCGCGTGGCGCTCGCTCGGCGCGTCGTTCTACGGCGAACAGGCCGAGATGGACGACGCGTACAAACGCGCACGCGATGCCGCGCAAATGGCGCTGAAGCTTGCACCGGATCTCAGCGAGGGGCATAGCGCGTATGGCTACGTGCTGCTGACGCCGGACCTTGATATCGCCTCCGCGGAAACGGAATTCCGGCGAGCCCTCGCCCTGGCGCCGGGCAGTACGCGGGCGACGGATGGTCTGTCGTACCTGCTGGCCGTGCAGGGGCGCCTCGCCGAAGCCGAAGCGATGGCGCGCCAGGTGATCGTGTCGGACCCGCTCTGGGTAACACCGTACCTCAACCTCGCGCGCATCCAGATGGGCTCGGACCGCTTCGACGAAGCCGAAGCCAATGTGCGCAAGGCGATCGAATTGCAGCACGACGTTTCGCACGCGTACGCCTATCTGACGATCATCGATCTCAAGCGCGATGACAACGCGGCCGCGGTGCGCGACGCGGCGCTCGAACCTGCCGGTTTCTGGCACGATTTTGCGACGACGCTGGCGCTGCAACGCCAAGGCGATCGCGCGGCGGCCGACGCGGCGTTGAAGGCGCTGGCCGACACGAACCACTATGGCGGGCCGTTCCAGGTCGCGATCGTGTATGCGCTGCGAAAGGAGCCCGATCGTGTCTTCGAATGGCTCGATCAAAGCTGGAAAGTACGCGATTCCGGACTGACGCAGCTCCTCGTGACGCCGTTCCTGCTCGACTACCGCGAGGATCCGCGCTTCATCGCGCTGACCACAAAGATGAACCTCGATCCGGCGCTGGTGACGCGACGTCGATGAGCGAGGATCGCCGCGCGAAGACGGATTGGCTCGCCGAGATCCGGCGCCGTCGTCTGTTCCGCGCGATCGCCGAGTGATTTCGTCGGCGGGTGGCTGTTGCTTCAGATCGCCAATGTCACGGTCGAAAAAAAAGGAAGCCGCAGCAGAGCCGCGGCATTCCCTTCGATGCGATTACCCGTTACTTGTCAGGCTGCATCTGCTTGCGAGTGCGGGAATCATCCTCGTTCGAGCCTGGTGTGCGCTGAGGATTCGGCTCGTTCGGGTTGGTCTTGTTGGTGTCGCGACGTGTCTTGTCGTCTTGACCCGGCATTTTCTGGCCAGGATTCTGGCGCGGATTCTGTGTCTGGTTGCCCATCGACATTGCTCCTGGATTGAAGTGGCGCACCGGCCGGTACCCACACAGCATCGTGCTGCAACCCAACCGTGCGCTTTCGCGCCGATCTCCCGCGTGAATACCGCGTTGTGTTCAGCGTGACATTCATGAAGCGTACGGCGTTTGTCGCGGAAATGCTCCAGAAAGCGATCGCCGGGTTTCGTTCAGACACTTCGCAAGAGTACGACCGCGAGGACGATCACGAGGATGAGTCCGAGTCCGCTGGGGTAATAACCCCAACCCGCGCTGTAGGGCCACGTGGGCAGCGCACCGAGGACCAGCAGAAGAAGGATGATCAGGATCAGGAAGCGCATGGTGTTCTCCGGTTGGAATGCGACTGGCGGTGGAACGGGTTATCTGCTCGAACGTTTCCTCGTGGCCTTTTTCGCCGCGGTTTTCTTGCTCGCCGTCTTGCGGGTGCCGCTTTTCTTCTTGGCGCCGCCGCCTTCGGTCTTGTTGACCGTTGCCCACGCTCGTTTCTGCGCGGTCTTCTTCGAAACGCCTTTGCGCTCGTAGCCTTTTTCGATGTGCGCGGCTTTGCGCTTCTGACGGCTCGAGTAACTCGACTTGTCGCCACGTGGCATGGCACCTCTCCTTGCGGTAATGAAATTCGCCCTGACCCTTCGGCCACCACATGCGGACTGCGGCACGCGCGAAGGACTCTGCCCGGACGCATTCGTCCGGTTCGTGAATACGGTGCGAGCCGATTCAGGGTGCGTTGCGTTGCCTGCGGGTAAGAACCGCGCGGATTCGAAATGACCTATGGCGCAATGTTCGATCGGCGCTCGATCGGAGCGCACGTCAAAGCCCGCTCAAAAGCGCGAGCGGCGCCGACGACCATCAAGATGGCCGATGCGTCAATCGAATCGCGAAAAACCGCGCGGCGTGCTCAGTATTTGATCGTGATCTGCGGCGCGTTCGGTTGCGGATGAGGCGTGACGGTATAACCGCAGTCGGGAGAGTTCGCGAGGATCGTCGGGCCCCAGGCCTGTCGCACACCTCGCGGTCTGCTCGTCGGTGTGCTGAGCGCATACACGACAATGTGGCTGAATTCTTCGTTCGTGGTTTGCGGCAACTCGCCGCATTGCGAGATTCCGTAGGCTTCGAGCACGGCGCCGAATACCCAGTCGAATGCCTGTCCGTAGCCGCTGGTGTTGAGTGTCGTGTCGTGATCGTTGACGGGATCGCTCGTAACGATCGTCCAGTCCGTGCAGACGCTTGCGTCGCAGTTCGAGCCGCTGACCTGCCCGAAAAGCGTGGCACCGCTGTCGACCGCGACGGCTGGGCTGTGCCATGTCTGGCCGCTCAGGCAGCAGTTCCAGCTCGCGATCGTCCAGCCGCTGTCATTGAATGCGTTCCATCCGAGCACCGGTTGCACGATCGTTTGAACGTGCTGGGCGTCTTCGAGTCCGGGAAAAAAATAAACCACCTGGCCCGAATTGATCGCAGGTGCATCGGGTACGGACATGTTCGAGGCGATGTACACAGACGCATTCGCGCGCGCAAGCGTGTAGCTCGCGTAGGCGACCCAGCCGTTGATCTGCGGCGGATCAGTCGATGGTGCGGCTGATGGGTAGGGCGCGGCGTCGGGGGCGAGTTGCGTGCCATCCGCGGCGAAATGGGGATGCGTGCAGGCCTGGACTCGGCGCGTGCTGCCATCGGAACGCACGATCGTGCCGTCGGCACGCAGCGTTTCGTCGGACTCGACGCGCTGCACGCAGGATGGATGGAAAAATCCATTCGGCGTGACGACATAGTCTTGCGGCACATTGTCGGGCAGACCGTGGATTCCGCTTGCGGCGGTTGGATCGTCGAGAGAAATGCTCTTCGGACCGGCGGCGACAGCGAGGACGCTGGCGAACAGCGTCGACACGACGAACAGCGTCGCGATGACGTAGACGCGAGAAATTTCGCGGATCGCGCCGCGCACGCATTGCAAGCAGGCAGCCATGATCTTTTCCCCTTGTGGCAGCGGTTCGAGCCTTTTTCAGGTGCCCGCGCGTGGCCGGGACATCCTCCGCCGGCGATCCTTGCGCATTTTCAGGGGCTCGGCGCGAAAAAGCCACCTGCGGGCGGATCACGGAAGCTCGGTCCCTGGTTTGAATCCATGCTGCCGATCGGATCGCGCGAACGAGCACGTGAACATCTGTCCGCGAAAGAAACACGGGCGCGTCGTGGTCAATGTGACTCTGGGCATCGGCATCCGTAGAAATACGGAGACCGGTGTAGGTAGAAGGTCGATTGTTTTCAGGCAGCGATCGGCACAGCTTCATAGGACGGCAGGAGCGGATCACCGATGGATCGACACATTCCATGACTTCAGGCAGACGCGCGATGAGGCCACTGGCGCTGGGTGTGCCCGGTGACGAACCGTCGCTTGTCGCCAAGCGCGTCCAACAGCTCGCATGCAGCGCCGATGTGCTCGTGTGGGTTTCCGGCGATCGCTTCTTCGCAGCATTTGCGCAAGCCGCGGGCAAGGTTCCGCTCGAGTGCCGAGTCGGCATCTACGGCACCGGCGTGTTGCTCGCCGAGATCGAGGATGACTTGCAGCGGTTCGGAACGCGCTAGCGAATCGATGACGCGCGCGACACGCGAGCGGTCCGAGCTCGGTCGATCAGCCGGATTCCCTGAAGACCATGGAGTGCGCGTGTTCGGACGCGGCGATCCGCAGTCGTGGCAGCGCGTCAGAAGCTCCAGGTCGCCGCGAAAGCCGGCCCATCGAACGCGATACGCCTGATCAGATCCGAGTCGTTGGACTGCGAATAGGCAGTGTGACGCCATAGGAAGGACAAGCCACCCCAGTCGAACCCATAGCCGATGCCGACTACTGCTTGCGCCGTTCTACTGTCGCTGCCGGCGCCAACGTCGAAGTAGTAAGGCACGTACCAGCTGCCGTCGCCGAGGTTCAAGCGCCCGCGCAGGCCAATCACGGCATCGGTGACATGGCTGTTCTGTGCGATATGGCCGCTGTTGTCGATTTGAAATCCGTCATTGCCGGTCCCGCTGAAGTCCCAGCTGAGGTTGCCCTTTATCCAGAGGTAGCGGCCACCGAACAACGCATCGGCTGAGCCCCACGAACCGTGCCCCAGCGTGTACAAAGCGGCCAGCGTGAGCATGCCGCCCTTGACGTTCCAGCGTGTGTCGAGGTTTAGATCGCCACCGATGACATCGCCGCCGATGTGGGTGAAGCGTCCCTTCTGATTGCCGAACTTGACCCAGTCGAGATCGCCGAAGAATCCCCAGTCGCCGGCGCGCACGACGGTCTGGACCATCAGTGCGCCCTCCAGGTTATCCAGGATGTTATTGCTGGACTTCGTTTCGGCGCGGCCACCGTTGGGCAGCTCAAAGCGCAGATCACCATCGACGCCGGGCAGCCAGCCGTAAAACGTCAAGTCCGTGTGCACGCTGCCGTCCCAGGGATCGCCTTGGGCCGCTTGTGTCGCCGTCGCGAAAAGCAGGAGCACTGCCGGCAAGACCACAAAACGCGCGGTCCGCGAAATCCACGTCATGCATGCGTCGACGTCCATGGGCAGCACCTTCTCAGTTGGGTCGGCGTGGCGCGACTGGTTTCCCCGCCCTGACAGCCGGTGGCCACTGCCGCAAGCCTACGGCCGAGGAGGGTCTATCGCCTATAGGTAGTTTTGCTTAGGGCCTTACCGCATAAATGCGCTGGTGAAGGCCGCCCGGCACCGCCAAGCTCTGCGTTCGCGATGGTTGCAGGAGTGCTGACATGAAGATGGCGAAACGAGGCCTCGCCTGTGCGGGACTCGCGATCGCACTGGTGCTGAGCGTGGGCACGGCGATTGCGCAGGGCACGCCG
>DASYJJ010000379.1:0-3488 GCA_035996605.1 Rhodanobacteraceae bacterium | reverse complement strand
GACGTTTTCGCAACAGGAACGGATATCCACTGGGCGAGGCAGGTCGACGCGGCGGAACACGATGCCCGTGTCCACTGCCGCGGGCCGCAAGGTCATATAGACCTTTTCACCCGTGTGGAGACCCACGCCCGTCGCCCGAATCACGTTCTTGAGCGTGCGTTGTCTGATCATTTTTATGGTGTAACCCCTGGGGCAGGAGCTGACAAAACGCGAGGGATGCTAACACAGCGATCCCACCGAGAAAAGTTAAGCGATGTATGGAACCCACAGATTTGTTGTGTGGGCGCAACACAAAATGATGGGTCGCAGACTGTGCAGAAGATACTTGGAGTGGCGGACCGCCGTCGGGGTTCCGTGAGCGGAAACCGGCGATTTTGCGGCGTTTTTTCGGCCCGGATCGATCGTTCCGGACAGCGCCGTGCCGTCGACGGAGCATCGCTCACCGCGACGCCACGCGGTGAGCGAGCCGTGCCCGCAGGCCAATGCCTGCGAGCGGCGGAAGGACGGCGTGCCGCGACGAAGCGCGGTCGGTGCCGCTGGAAAATGAATCGATCGAGTGCGCTCTGGATCAGTCCGCCTGCCGGCGCAAAAAGGCCGGGATGTCGAGATAGTCGCTCGGTGTTTCCGCCGCACGCGTCTCGGGAACCGCCGCACGCGCCGGAGCGCGATCGATGGTGTCCACGTAATCGACCGCGCCGGTCGTTGCGTTGCGGATCACGCGCATCGGTGGACGCGGTGCCGCAACAGGTTCGCGCTCACGTTCGCGCTCGCGCACCGGCTGGCGCACCGCCGCGCGATTGAGCCCGGTGGCGACCACGGTGACGCGCACTTCGTCCTGAAGCTCGGGATCGAGCGCCGTGCCGACCACGACCGTCGCATCCTCGCTGGCGAACTCGTGGATGACCTGGCCGATGTCGTCGAACTCGCGCATCGTGAGGTTCGGACCCGCAGTGACGTTGACCAGGATGCCGCACGCGCCGGCGAGATTGACGTCTTCGAGCAGCGGGTTGTTGATCGCCGCCTCGGCAGCCGCGACCGCACGATCGTCGCCGCGAGCGGTGCCCGTACCCATCATCGCCATGCCCATTTCGCTCATCACCGTACGCACGTCGGCGAAGTCGACGTTGATCAGGCCCGGACGCGTGATCAGGTCGGCGATGCCCTGCACCGCTCCGAGCAGCACATCGTTGGCCTGCTTGAACGCGGACAGCAACGTCACGTCGCGACCGAGCACAGTCAGGAGCTTCTCGTTCGGCACCGTGATCAGCGAATCGCAGTACTGGCCGAGATCCTCGATGCCCTTCAGCGCAACCTGCATGCGCCGGCGGCCTTCGAACGGAAACGGCTTGGTGACGACGGCAACGGTGAGGATGCCCATTTCCTTGGCGAGCTGCGCGACCACCGGCGCCGCGCCCGTGCCGGTGCCGCCGCCCATGCCGCACGTGATGAACGCCATGTCGGCGCCCGTCAGCAACTCGACGATGCGTTCGCGATCCTCGAGCGCCGCCTGACGACCGACTTCGGGATTTGCGCCCGCGCCGAGTCCTTTCGTGACGTTCGCGCCGAGCTGCAGCGTGAACTTCGCGCCGCTGTGTTTGAGCGCCTGCGAATCGGTATTCGCGCAGACGAAATCGACGCCTTCGACATTGGCGTGAACCATGTGGCTGACTGCGTTGCCGCCGCCACCGCCGACACCGATGACCTTGATTACCGCGTTGGGTGCCATCTTCTCGATCAGTTCGAACATTTCCCATCCTCCGCAATTGGCAACTGCTGGTTTTTGTCGTTCCCGAATCCGTGACCGTCCCGGTCCGGCTCCGTCCGGCGAAGCTGGCGTGCCTCGCACTTGCGACCGTTTCGGCCGCCCGCGACGCGCTCCATGCGCCGCGGTGTTTTGCTCATGCCTCCAAACAGCAAAGGCCGTTTTTTCTTCACTTCTCCCGCCTGCGGGAGAAGTCGGCCGCTAGGCCGGATGAGGCGGTCTAGCTAGAACTGCCCTCACCCCAACCCTCTCCGCACGCGGAAGAGTGATAAAAGTCAAAACTCTCCCTTGAACCAGGTGCTCACCCGGCCCCAAAGCCCGCTTACTGCCGACACGCCGCCCGCAGGCACATTTCGCGCGCCTTCGCGACGACTGCCGTAAATCAACAAACCGACGCCGGTCGCGTGAATCGGATTCGCGACGACATCAGCCAATCCCGTCACGTGCTGCGGCGTTCCTAGCCGCACCGGCATGTGGAAAAGTTCCTCGGCGAGATCGAGCGCGCCTTCCATGCGCGCCGCGCCACCGGTCAGCACGATGCCGGCGCGCACGAGCTCTTCGCGCCCGCTGCGGCGAAGGTCGGCCTGCACCATCTCGAAGATTTCCTCGTAGCGCGGCTGCACCGCTTCGGCGAGGTTCTGCCGCGCGAGCCGGCGCGGCGGACGATCGCCGACGCTCGGTACCTGGATCGTTTCTTCGGCGTGCGCGAGCTGCGCGAGCGCGCACGCGTAGCGCACCTTGAGCTCTTCGGCATGCGCAGTCGGCGTGCGCATCAGGTGCGCGATGTCGCTCGTCACCTGATCGCCGCCGATCGCGAGCGACGTCGTGTGACGCAGCGCGCCTTGCGTGAAGATCGCGATGTCGGTCGTGCCGGCGCCGATGTCGACGAGACAAACTCCCAGCTCGCGTTCGTCGTCCGTCAACACCGCGCGCGCCGAAGCGACCGCGGCCGGCAGCAATTCGTCGACCTGCAAGCCGCAGCGATTGATGCACTTGGTGATGTTCTGGATCGCGCTCGCGGCGCCCGTCACGAGGTGCACGTTGGCTTCGAGACGCACGCCGGACATGCCGACCGGATGGCGGATGCCTTCCTGCCCATCGATCACGTATTCCTGCGCTTCGGTGTAGAGCACGCTGCGATCGGCCGGAATCGCAACCGCCTTGGCCGAATTCAAGACCTGATCGAGATCGCCGACGCTGACTTCCTTGTCGCGGATCGGCGCGGTGCCGTGCGAGTTTTCATCCTTGATGTGACTGCCGGCGATCGACGCGTACACCGAGCGGATCTGGCAACCGGCCATCAATTCCGCTTCTTCGATCGCGCGCTGGATCGAATGCACGGTCGATTCGATGTCGACGACGACACCGCGTTTCAGACCATGTGCCGGATGCGAGCCGATGCCGATGATCTCGACGGCCTCGCCCGGCGCATGCTCGCCGACAATCGCGACGATCTTCGACGTGCCGACATCGAGACCCACGATCAGATTTTTTTCGGACTTTCGGTTCATGTGTCGAGGGCCGCGAATCGGAAATGAGGAATGGGGAATGGCGCGAGTGGGCCAAGAAGCGCAAAACCGGCTCGCTCGACGCCCGATTGCCGATTGCCGATTGCCGGCTGCGCCGGCGCAGCGCCGGCCCAGCGCACCGCAAATCCATTGGCGAAACGCAAGTCGACATACGCCGGCGCGTCGTTGCGGCCCGATGCGAGCTTCGGCCACGCATC
>DASYJJ010000378.1:0-5616 GCA_035996605.1 Rhodanobacteraceae bacterium | reverse complement strand
AGTCGGTCTTGGCGAAGCGCTAACGACCAAACAATAGAGAGCAAAGACAATGGATCCCGGCTTTCGCCGGGACGACGAAGTAGGTAGGCGTTCGTCAGTACGAAACGGAATTGGACCCGTCCGAGCAGCAAAAAATCACATACTCGCGCGCGCCACCCTGCTCGAAGTCTCACGCCCAAGCTGCCCACTCAGCCACAACCCCGTACCGACAAGCGCACCAAGATCGACGCCCGTCGCAATGCCCATGCCCTCGAGCATGTAGACGACATCCTCCGTCGCAACATTGCCGGTCGCGCCTTTTGCATAGGGGCAGCCGCCGGTGCCGGATACCGAGCTATCGACAACCGCGACGCCTTCTTCGAGGCAGGCGAGAATATTCGCGAGCGCCTGCCCGCGCGTGTCGTGGAAGTGCACAGCGAGCGCACTCATCGGAATTTCCGCGGCGACGGCGCGCAGCATCGCGCGAGCTTTCGAAGGCGTGCCGATGCCGATCGTGTCGCCAAGCGAGATTTCGTAACAGCCGAGCGCGTGCATGCGTTTGGCGACGCGCACGACGTCGGCGATGGGAACATCGCCCTGATATGGGCAACCGAGCACGGTCGAAACGTAGCCGCGCACCTTGACCCCATCGGCGCGCGCGCGTTCGAGCACGGGCGCGAAGCGCTCGATCGATTCGTCGATCGAAGCGTTGATGTTCTTGCGGTTGAACTCTTCACTGGCCGCGGTGAACACGGCGACTTCCTCGACGCCGACCGCGCGTGCTCTCTCGTACCCTTGCAGATTGGGTACGAGCGCGGGATAGCTCACGCCGGGCTGCTTTCGTATGGCGCTGAAGACTTCGGCAGCGTCGGCGAGTTGCGGAACCCATTTCGGACTCACGAAGCTGGTCGCTTCGATCGTGCGCAGACCCGTCGCCGAGAGCCGATCGATCAGCTCGATCTTGGTCGGCGTCGCGATGATCGTTTTCTCGTTCTGCAGGCCGTCGCGCGCGCCGACTTCGACGATGCGGACAGCCGATGCGACGGTATTCACGGCGTTCCCTTTCCCGGCGTGGCGCGCTGCTGCGACTTCCGAAAATCCGCGAGTGTTTGCGAGCTGCGCGCGAATTTGGTCGGCTTGTCCTTGAAGATCGGACGCGTACGCACCAGTGTCTGCATCTCGGCTCGTGAGCCGTGCACATACACATGAAGTTCGTTGTGCGTCTTGTCGACAGTGCCATCGACTGCACCGTCGATGACGAGCTTGGCCATGCGCTCGTCATCGACCTGGTAAATATCGAGGCGGTCACGCCGCAGCGTGTAGCGCGCGAAGAAATACGATTTCTCCGGTGCCGGCGTGATGCCATGCGGCGGCTTGATGTCCGCAAGCGGCTTCAGAGCGGCGTCGGTGACGACGACATAATCCTTGCCGTCCGCGTGCACGTAGTTGACGGGGATGTGAATCTGCTTGGCGACGCCGTTCTTGTCCGGGTCGTCGAGCACGATGAATTTGCAATCGTCGTCGACATAGAACGCCATCGAGTCGCCGGGGCGATCGCGGTTTGCTTCGTCGGCTTCGGCCCAGATGCCTTTCCAGCGGGCATCGCACGTTTCGATGTTGTCGCCGATCGGCGATTCGAAGCGGGTTTCGACGCACCCGGCGAGAGCGAGAACGAACATTGCGGCGAGAGCGCGAAGCAAGGTCATGGCGTCGTCAGTCGGGTTGGGTGAGCGGGCCGAGCCGGTTCCCTCGGATGTATAGCCTTTGCGGCGGCGATCAAGCGCCACACGGCCGTCCTCGATCGGGCGCTTCGGAGCGTGTCCACTTGCGGCCATCGCTTCACGCGACGGCGAGCCGCACAAGCAACGCGTCGGCTTCGACGAACTCACCGGCGATGGCCTCAACGCTCTCGATGCGTCCCGCGCGCGGCGCGCGCAATGTCAGCTCCATCTTCATGGCTTCCATGACGAGGATTTCTTCGCCTTCTCCGATGGCGTCGCCGACTTTCGCCTTCACGAGCACGATCCGGCCAGGCATCGGCGCGATGATGCGATCGCCGATGTTGGTTTCGACGGTCGTGTAGGCGAATGCGGGTGCGTGCGTGAAAACGTGGCGGCGTTCTCCGTCGTGTAGGTTGATGCGTTCGCCGTAGATATCGACGCGCCAGCGATGCGTGACGCCATCGATGGCGCCGCTGAGCCATCCATCAGCCAGTCGTGCGCCGACGACTCCGTGCGCCGCGCCGTCGAGCGCGACGGAGTAGTCGCCCGCAACGCCATACACCGCGGCCTCTCGGCGCGAATTGCGATCGGCAAGCGCCACGATGCGCTTGCCCGGATGGCCGAGTCGCCAGCCGTCGACATGCGACCACGGCGAATGCGGATCTGCCGACGCGCGCGCGGCTTCGACGCCTGCGCGTTCCTCGTGCAGAAGCCATGCGGTTGTCGCGGCCAAAAGCGCGCTCGCATCCACCGCGGCAGGCGTGTTTGATTGCGTAGTGTGCACAAACTCTTCGAGATGACGGTCGAGATATCCGGTATCGATGCGGCCCGCGACGACGGCCGGATGCCGCACGAGATTCTCGAGAAATTCGATGTTCGATTTCGGACCGACGATATCGCAGCACGCCAGCGCCTCGCGCATGCGCACCAGCGCGAGCTCACGCGTCGCGTCCCACACGATCAGCTTGGCGATCATCGGATCGTAGAAGATCGTGACCGTATCGCCTTCGATGACGCCGGAATCGATGCGCACGTGCGGGGTTGGATCCGGCAGACGCAATCGTTCGAGCTTGCCCGAGCCGGGAAGGAAACCCTGCTCCGGATCTTCGGCGTACACGCGCAATTCGATCGCGTGGCCGTTTGCCACAGGGGGCGCGCCGATCAGCGAATCGGGCAGGGCTTCGCCCGCAGCGACGCGCAGCTGAAGCTCGACGAGATCTCGCCCGAGCACCATTTCGGTGACTGGATGCTCGACCTGCAATCGCGTGTTGATTTCCATGAAATAGAAATCGCCGCTCTCGCTGACGATGAACTCGACCGTGCCCGCATTGACATAGTCGAGCGCGCGACCGGCGGATACCGCGGCTTCGCCCATTCGAGCGCGCAGCGCCGGAGTGACGAACGGCGACGGAGTCTCCTCGAGCACCTTCTGGTAGCGACGCTGCGCCGAGCATTCGCGCTCGTTGAGATGCACGATGTTGCCGTGCGTGTCGCCGAAAATCTGGAATTCGATGTGGCGCGGCCGTTCGATGTAGCGTTCCAGCAGGACGCGTTCGCGACCGAACGCATTCTTCGCCTCGCGCTGGCAGCTTTCGAGATTCGCTGCGAACTCGTCTGCCGAACGCACGATGCGCATCCCTTTGCCGCCGCCACCGTGCGCTGCCTTGATCATCAGCGGAAATCCGATGCGCGCGCCTTCTCGCGCGAGCAGTGCGGCGTCCTGGTTTTCGCCGGTGTAGCCGGGCACGACGGGTACGCCGCGGCTCGCCATCAGGTCTTTCGCGCCGGCCTTCGAGCCCATGCGCCGCATCGAATCGGCTGCGGGCCCGATGAAACGAATTCCCGCGTGCTCGACGGCGTCGGCGAAGTCGGCGCTTTCGGAAAGAAAACCGTAGCCCGGATGAATCGCCTTTGCGCCGGCACCGCGTGCAGCATCGACAATCGCATCGCCGCGCAGATAGCTTTCCTGCGGTCGCGAGCCACCGATCGGCAATGCGATGTCGGCAAGCCGTACGTGCTGCGCGGAGGCGTCGGCTTGCGAATAGACGGCGACCGTCTCGATGCCGAGTCGCCGGCACGTACGGATCACACGGCAGGCGATTTCGCCACGATTCGCGATCAGGATGCGTTTGAACAGGCTCACGATGGCGATCCGTTCGCGCGTCGCGCGGTGTCTTCTCGAAAGGCGATTATCGCCTGACGCCGCCGCGCTGTCGCCGTTTCGCCCGCGGCCGCATCCGCGCACGCGTGCGATAGTATGGAAGGCCGTTTCCGGAACAGATCGGAGCAACACGACATCGTGGCAGGTCCCGCATCGCCCGGTCTTTCGCTTGCACCCGATGCGAGCGCTCCGCTGATCGCCGAGTTTGCTCGCCTCGCGGCCACCGGCAACGCACGCGCTGCCATCGAATTCCTGCTCGATGCATTGCGCGGCCGCGCGGAGCTCGATTGGCTGGCCGTTGGGCGCGCGCTAGTCCTGCGCAGTGATCTCGAAAGTGCCGTTTCCGTGTTCGGCGCGGCGCACGCGGAACATCCCAACGCGATCGACGTCCGGCTCGCGCTCGCAGGCGTGCTGTGGCAGAGCAAGCATGCCGATGAGTCTGAATCGCTGCTGCGCGCTCTGCTGGCGGAGCACCCGGATCAGGTCGCGGCAACTTTTCTGCTCGCGAAGATACTCAAGGAGCAGGGCAGGATGAACGCCGTCGCCGCGACGATGCGCGCATTGTTCGAGCACGCGCGCCAGCCGGTTGGCATCACGATCCAGGCTATCGAACTGCTCGACGATTGCGGCTGCAAGCACGCGGCTGCTGAACTCTGCGAAAACGAAATCGCTCTCGGGTCGATCGATGCGCGTCTCTATGCGTATGCCGGCATGCTGCATCTGCAGCTCGGCGATTTCGAGCGCGTGCGCGAGCGCTATTCATTCGCACTTGCGCACAGCAAACTCGCGCTCGACTGGCAGGTCGCGAACGGTCTCGCCGCCGCGCAGAGATACGAGGACGAAAATCATCCGGATTTCGCGCTGTTTCGCGAAAGCCTTCAGCGCGATGATTTCAGCGAACGAGCGCGCGCATCGGTTCTGTTCGCACTCGGCAAGGCTTACGACGACATCGCCGATCACGCGCGCGCGGCGGCCTATTTCCGCCAAGGCAATCAGGTCGTGCATGCGTTTACCGACTGGTCGCGCAAGGATTTCCGGCGCGCCGTTGTGGCCCGCCTCGATGCGAAGACGCAGCACGATCGCGTCGCGACGGTTGCCGCTGCGGTTCCGGTTTTCATCGTCGGCATGCCTCGTTCGGGAGGCACGCTCGTCGCCGAGCTGTTGTCGAGGCATCCGGATGTGCGCTATCGCGGCGAGCTTGCGTGGCTCCCGTTTCTCGCTCAGGGGCTCGCACGCAGCGCGCGATCGAGTCGGGCAATGCTGGAGAAGACCGCGGCGGAATATCTCGTGCAGTTGCGCCAGGACGACGCACCTTCGCCTTTCTACATCGACAAGCAGCCGCTCAACTTCCTGCACATCGATCTGATCGCTGCCCTGTTTCCCAATGCACGCATCGTCTACTGCCAGCGCAACGAGCGCGACACGGCGCTATCGATCTGGATGCAGTATTTCGCCAGCGCCGAAGAGGGTTTCGCTTACGACTTCGCCGACATCGCGGCGGTCATGCAAGGCTGCTCGCGTCTGATGGCGAGCGCACAAAAGAAAAACGCGATTCCGATTTACACAATTCCCTACGAGAGACTGGCGACCGATTCCGCTTCGCGCATGAACGAGCTTGCGGCGTGGCTGGGTCTTTCAAAGCTCGATCCCGAAGCCGGCGCGAGCAGTGCTGCGCCGATCAGCACGTCAAGCCTTTGGCAGGTGCGCCAGCCGGTGTATACGCGATCAATCGGTCGCTGGCGTGCCTATGCGGCT
>DASYJJ010000377.1:0-7982 GCA_035996605.1 Rhodanobacteraceae bacterium | reverse complement strand
CGGATACGCGAGCGACATCGCGGTGTGCAGCGCGACATTGCCTTCGACCTTCTGCAGCACCTGATGGATGTGGCCGTTCAGTACGGTTACCGATCCGTACGGACGCAAGAGCGCGAGCGCCGCCGCCGAATCCGCGGTGCCCCAACCCCACGGCTCGTAAACGGTCCACATCGGAATGTGCGCCATCACCACGATCGGCGTGCTGTGCGAAACGCCGGCGAGATCGCGCTTCAGCCATTCGAGCTGCTCGTCGCCGAACGACGAAAGCGTTTTCGCCTTGAAGTTGAGCACGTTGCTGAGACCGATGAAGCGAACGCCATTCTGCTCGAAGCTGTACCACGGTCGATTCTTGCCGTCGTGATCGAATTGCTTGAGATAACCGCCGAGTCCCGCATCCAGCGCATCGTGCTCGCCCGGCACGGTATGCACGCGATCGACTTTGAGCTCAGTCAGAAGATCCTTTGCCTGGCCGAATTCTTCGGGCTTGGAAAGATGACTCACATCGCCGGTGTGCACGACGAACGCCGGCGCCTCGGACAATCCGTTGATGTCGCCGATCGCGCGGCGAAAGCTGCCGATGACGTCGGGGTTCGCGTCCTTGTGGAATCCCACGTGCGTGTCGCTGATCTGCACGAACGTGAAGGCTTTTGCAGGCGTCGCAACTGACTTGCCCGACGTCGTCACGCCAAGCGCCCTCGGCACGCCGCCCGCGATCGTCCAGACCACGGCGGCACCGCTCCAGGCGGCGAGACAACCGAGCGCCTTGCGGCGTTCAAGCTGGGCATGGGTTTTCGTTTCTCTGTCGTTTGAATGGGACATGGCCGATCCTGGTTGGGGTGATACAACCCACTAGATCGGCGAGCGCGGCGATTTATTCCCGTGTTGCGATCGGAGCCGCCTTTGCGGGGCACGGCGGTATTTGCGTACGCCAGCCATGCGTTCCGGGTGGGTTTCGGCCCGCCCCGTTTCCGCCAGACGAAACTCGGCAATCGCCGTCAGCCGAAAGCAGGAATTCTTGGCGACGGGTTCCGACTCATGCGTCGGCTGCAGCGATCGCAGCCGACGCGATTGGACGCCGATCGCACGCAAACGCGATCGCCCCAGCCAACAGAACCAGGTGGTAAGTCGCCAGCCGCCACAACAACAGCGCCGGCCCGAGCACGACGAGAGGCGCCCAAGGCGACAAGCCTGCCGCAAGTGCAACGTCTCCGGCACCGACGCCACCGGGCATTCCCGTCCACTGTGCAGCATGCAACGCAACCGACTGCGCAACGAACACGAGACCGAACGGCAGCGGATGGCCCAACACGATCATCGCAAGCCAAAGCGCGGCATACCGCGCGATCCACTGTGCTGCGACGGCGAGCACGAGCGTGCATGTGACGATGCGTGATCCATTGCGCAAACGCGCGAAATCGGCGACGACGCGCGCACAGAATGCTCGCACTCGCTCACGTCGCTCGCGTAACCAGCGCACGCGGAGTGCGAGCGCGCGAAGCGGCGTGAGCCAGACGCTGCGAAAACGATAAGCAATCGCTATCGACACAGCGACGGCCAGGATCACCACCGCAGGCAGCCACGCAAACGAATGCCACGCAGCCGGCACGGCATCGCCGAGATCGAGCAGACAAAAAAGCGGCAGCGCGACCGCGAAAAGCGCGCTGTCGAGTGCCTGGTCGGCGGCGCACATCGCAACACCGGCCGACGCAGGCACGCCGCCGCGTCGAAGCAGCACGATCGTCGCAGGATAGCCACCTGCGCCGGCCGGCGTCGCCTGGAACGCGGCGTCGCTCGCAAACGCTGTGATGAGCGCACGCGGCACGCTGATGTGATGACCGAGTCGCATTGCGAGCAGCCGCAGTTTGACCGCGCGTGCGAGCGCGCTCGCGAGTGAGAGGCCAGCGAGCGCGACGACGGCGCCGAGCGGAACGGTGAAAAGCGTCGAAAGCGCCTCGCGACCGCCGAGCGCGAGCGGCACGCCGGCCCCTGCTGCGACCGCCGCGCCGCAGAGAAGCCAGAGCCATGAGCGTTTCATGCGCCTGCCAGCGCAGCGGTTTCGGTTTCAGCCAACGCGTTCGTCAGTGCGGCCGATTTGGTCAGCGCGACGCGATCGGCAAGAAGCACGGCGAGCAGATCACGCCACGCGGCGAGAAGATCTGCGTCGTCCACGTCCGCCGGATGCAGCGCGACGCGCAGCAACGGCGTATTGCGATTCATCGCGTGCGCCGTGCGAAGCCATTGTCGGCTGGTCCAGCGTCGCCAGGCATTGCGCGCCGATGCCGAAATCACTGGCGCGGCGAAGCGTCGTCCGTCGGCTGGCGTTTCGAGATGCGTGTGCGTGCTGGTGTAGCGGATTCGCGAGCGCGCGAGCGCCGCGCGTGCGCCCGCGCCGAGCAGCCACGCAGGCGCGACGAAACCGGCTGCGTTCCATTTGAGGCGATCGAACATGCGCAAGCCCGCATCGATGCGAATTTCGGCCTCGCACTCGGTCAGCGCCGCGAATTCGCCTTCGCTCGAAGTGAGAACGCGGCGTTGCAGCCACTCCAGCGCGGAGTACGGCGCCGGGCCGTCATCGATGTGGTAGTAGCCGTGCAGCGCGATCTCGTCGCCGCGTGCGGTGCGGGCGTCGATCGCGCGGACGAAAGCAAGATGGAATTCGACGCTGCCGGAACGGTGGTAGTCGGGTACGACGAGCAGCGTTGTCGGCGGTGTGCCGAGCGCGCGCAACATCTCGAACAACACCTCGCAGCGCGGCCACGTCGCCGGCGCGACGTCGTGGACCGCGATGCAGAGCATGCGTCTCATGCGGCCTCGGGAACTTCATCGCGTGGCGGCGCGCAGTCGTGCGCAAGCAGCTCACCGGCGGCGAGCGCATGCGCAGTTGCAAGCTCACCGCGCATCGGCGCGCGCGCGCCGACGAGGTCGTCATAGCGTTGCAGGAGACGCGGCAACGAGTTCTGCCAGAGATAATCGCGCTCCGCGCGCGCTCGTGCGAATGCGCCCATCGCGTCGCGGTCGCCCGAGAAGATCGAGCGCACGGCGTCGGCGAGCGAACGCGCATCGTCGGGCGCCGCGATGCGTCCGACTTGCGCGTCGACGATCTCGGTCACCGCGCCGGCACGCACTGCGATTACCGGCAGCGCGCAGGCCATCGCTTCGATGAGTATCATGCCGAACGTCTCGTTGCGACCGGCGTGAATCAGCGCGTCGCTACTAGCGAGCAGGCGCGCCAGTCGCGCCGGATCCTGCTCGTACGGCGACATCGTCACGTTCGGCGCAAGTGCTTCGCGCCGTTCGCCGCCGACCAGCAGCAAGTGATAGCGCGATCCAAGCTCGGCGAGCACACGCAACAGCAGCGGGATTTCCTTCTCGCGCGCCATGCGGCCCGCGAAAATAAGAAGGCGCGTGTCGGGCGCGAGGCCGAGCTCGTCGCGAACGGCAGGATCGGCGCGGCTCGGATGAAAAACCGATCCGTCGACGCCGAGCGGCTGGATCGCAATATTGTCGATGCCGAGATCGCCGAGGCGCTCGGCGATGAGTTTGCTCGGCGCAAGCACGCAGTCGAACCGGCGATACAAATGCTTGAGATATACGCCGGCCGCGCGTCCGATCGAAGGCGCGAAGCGATCGCCGAACAGGCGCGCGAGATCCGAATGCGCGAACGCGACGGCGGGAATTCCGAGCTTGTCGGCGACGCCGAGCGCGACCCATGCGAGGTGATATGGATCGGCTGCTTCGATCACGCCGGGTTTCAAATCGCGCAGCGTGTTCGACCAGCGCACGACATCGAGCGGCAGCCGATAGCCGCCGCCGCCGGGTATGCGCGGGCAGCCAAGCTCGACAATGCCGGGTTCATGCCGTCGACTCCACGCGCCGGGTACGACGAGCGTGTGGCGGACATCGGCCCGGCCAGAAAAGAATTGCCGTTTCGCGAGGAGATAGCGTTTGACGCCGCCGCTGTGCGGAGCGAAGAACAAGGTCACGTCGACGATATGCATGGTCGGCGACGCGCCTAGCGATGGATGCGTCGTCGTGCGCCGGTCGGCGCGGGTATCTGACGTCGGATTGTCATGCTGCGGCCTCGATCATCGGCGGCCAATAAGCCGGTTTCGGGTTACGCGCGTATGACGGGAAGATGTGGGTTCGTTGAGATGCGATCCGGTACGCGTACGCGATGAGTCGTGGGCATCGCGTTTGGCGGGCGAGGAAGTCGAAACATGATGCGGCGCGGTCCAGCCGACGCCATCCACGATTCAACCTGAACGACGCGTGCCGGGAGCCGGGCTGTCCCGTGATGGTTTGGCGATTCCTCTCACTGTCATCATTGCGGTCGGCTGTTCGGCGAGAGGGGTGGGTCGTGGAACGGAATTGCTCGTTGTTTCTGGCAGCGCGCGGAGTTGTTCGCGCAGTGGCGCTTTCGCTGTCGATCGTGCTGACGCTTGGCGGGGGATGGGCCGCAGCTAGCGGATCAGCACCTCTTGGAATCGAGACTCGCTTCTCCGCGTTCATCGCCGAATCCGTCGCCTCGGGCGCGGATGCCGGTTCGATGCGGCTGCCGGGTCATACGTTGCCGGGCCTCACGCATGCCAGCACCGCACCCGCGGACAGCGGACCGATGACATTGACGTTCGTGCTTCGCCACGACGACGAAACGGGTTTCCAGAGCTTCCTCCGCGAGCTCTACAACAGAACATCGCCCGAGTTCCATCATTTCCTGACGCCGCAGCAGGTCGCCGACCGGTTCGGACCCTCACAACAGGAATACGACGCGCTCGCGGCGTATCTGCACGCGAACAATTTCGCGGAGGTCGAGCGCTCGGCGAATCGCATGAGTCTCACGGTGAGCGCCGCGCGTGCAGCCGTCGAATCGACGTTCGCGATCCACGTCGCCGATTACGTTGCCGGCGAGCGCACGTTTTTCGCCAACGACCGCGATCCCGCGCTGCCGGCCGATCTCGCCGCGCACGTGCAGGCGATTGCGGGTTTATCCAATCTCGCGCGGCCGAGTCCTTACAGCGTGTCGGCGCCGCCCGAACATTATTTCGAGTGTCCGACCGACGAAGATCCCGCGAATTGCGATCTCTACGGACCCTTGTGCGCGATCTATGCCGGATCGCGCGCGACCGGCGAATTCCTGATGGATCTCGAAGGCGAGGGCAAGGCGGTCAAGGATTACGTCAAGTCCTACAACTCGTACAACAAGAACGTGCAGGACTACTACGAGAAGTGCCTCAACAACGATTTCGGGCGCGGCATATGGAACGGAACCATCATCAACGGCGGCGTGCCGTGGAACACCATCGACGGCAGCGGGCAGACGATCGGGCTCGTCGAGTTCGATCAATACCAGACCAATGACATTTCCGCGTACCTCGAGCTGATCGGAGCGCCGGCGACCGAAATCGCCAATCTCAGCGAGGTCAGCATCGGCGCGGGTGCGAGTTTCGGTGGCGGGGAAAGTGAAGTCGTTCTCGACATCGACGTTGCGATGAGCCTTGCGCCGGCGGCCAGCATCGTCGTCTACAGCGCGGCCTTCTCCGGTGCGGGAAGTTTCCAGCAAGTGTTCAACCGCATGGTTTCCGATGGCGTCGACGTCATCAGCAACAGCTGGGCCTACTGCGAGAACCAGACGACCGAGGCCGACGTCGACAGCATCGAGGCGATCCTGCAAGGCGCAGCTGCATCAGGAATCAGCGTATTTTCCGGCAGCGGTGACACCGGCAGTACGTGTCTGGATGGATCGCCGAACACGGTTTCGGTTCCCGCAAGCTCGCCGCACATCACCGCGGTCGGCGGCACATCGCTGACGGCCGGCGCGGGTGGCATTCGTCGCAGCGAAACCTGGTGGGATGGCTCGACGCACCAGCCGCAGACGGGACAGGGCGGCTTCGGCGTCAGCCGGTTCTTCACGCGACCGAGTTATCAGGATGGTTTCACGACGTCCGCGATGCGATCAATTCCGGACGTCGCGATGATTGCCGATCCGGAAAACGGGATGGTGATCTGCCAGGTCGACGCCGGCGGCTGTCCCACCGGATTGGTCTACGGCGGCACCAGCATGGCGACGCCGATCTGGGCCGCATTCACAGCGCTCCTGAATCAGGCCGGCGGAGCGAACCTCGGTTTCGTCAACGAAAGTTTCTATCCGCTGAATGTGACCGCGTCGGCGGCGTTTCACGATGCGACATCGCTGAGCAGTGATTTTGCGCACGTCGGACTCGGATCGCCCGATCTCGCCACGTTGAATCTCTTGCTGACGGGACAGACGGCGGGCGTGCCTTCCGCGGATCAGTCCGAGATGCTCGCGACTGCGCCGCCAGTCGAACCGTTCACCGACAACTTCGGTGTGCCGGATGACGGCGGAACGCCCGGCATCGTCGTCGTGACCTTGCGAGACGCCAACGGAAACACCGTCCCCAACAAGACCGTTTTGCTGAGCGCCAACGCGGGCAACCATGCCACGATCATTCCGCCGGGCGCGATGACCGGAAGCGACGGCGTCGCGATGTTCGAAGTGACCGATCTCACGGTCGAAGAGCTCACATTCACCGCGACCGACACGACCGATGGCGTCACGCTCAGCGCCGCACAGAGATTGCCGTTCATCGGCGCACCGGCAACGAGCGGCGGCATCGCAGCGTTTCCGACCGATCAAACTGCCGACGGAACCAGCTTCAGCACGATCACGGTGACATTGCAGGATCAACTCGGACGCCCTGGGTCCGGCAAGAGCGTCATGCTTGCGCAAAGCGGAAGCTCGCTGATCTTCGGCGACAACCCGACCGTCACCGACTCGAGCGGGCATGCCCTGTTCGAAGTCACCGACGCGATCAGCGAACCGGTTTCGTACACGGCCGTCGACGTGACCGACGGCAGCCTGACGGTGCCCGGTTTCGCGGTCGTCACCTGGTCCAACGGTGTCGGCTGCGGTGTCACGACCCCGCCGGTCGCGGCGCCGGGCTATGCGTTGTCTCTTTACGCAAGCGGGTTTCCCGTGCAGAACGGCGTCAGTTTCGGCGGCATCACGGTCGCGGGCTGCGTCGGAGTCAGCGGCGTCGCGTTCGACGCGACAGGTCACTTGTTCGCTTCGGACTATGTGACCGGCGATGTCTACGACGTTCCGCCGGGCGGCGCGATCGTCACCGATGCGAACCGCATCACCGCAACGCCGCTCGGACCTTCGCTCGGTGCCTTGACCTTCGGCGGCGACGGCAATCTCTATGGCGCACGCGTTGCGACGACCGGCGATTTCAACACCGGTGCCGTGCTCAGGATCAACACGATCAACGGCACCGCAACAGCGGTATCGACGAATCTGCCGTGTCCGTTCAACAGCGCGACTGATCCGCTCAGCGGTGACGTGTTCGTGACAGATGGTTGCAGCGGCGCTGGATCCGACAACGCTTCGATCTGGCGTGTAACGAACCTCGGCGGTACACCGTCGACTTCGATCTATGCGCAAAGCTCCGGCTCGCCGAACGGCGGCTTGAGCTTCGCGCCCGACGGCACGCTCTACCTCGTGCATTCCTACATAGGGTTTGGCGCGATCGACGTCGTGAGCGGAACCGATCAGGCGCAACCCGCGACGGTCACGCCGACCACGATCGGTTCGACATTCGCGGTAACCGCGCTCGGCACCGCGCCCGCCGGCGGAGCAGCGGCTCTCGTCGTCGGCGCGAGCCGTATCGGCGGTTATGCGGAATCCGTGGCTGCGTACGACATGTCGCTGGTACCACCCGCATTCAGCGGCGCCGTTCTCGAACAAACCGGAGCGGGCGCCGATCGCGTGGTCGGTCCGGACGGCTGCTTCTATCTCAACGCGAACGTTGCGATCTATCGACTGAGCAACGCCGATGGCACGTGTCCGGCCGCGGCGCAGCTGACGCCGAATCCCTCGCTCGATCTAGAACCGGTAGATCAGCCGCCGATCGCGGCGCAGGGCACGGTGCAGAACTTCACCGTTTTCTTCCCGCATGGTGCGC
>DASYJJ010000376.1:0-3277 GCA_035996605.1 Rhodanobacteraceae bacterium | reverse complement strand
CGAGCCAACCGCCTTGATCTGATCGGCCGATGGAATGCGCAGGATCGCGCCGCGTTTCAGCGCGTTGATGTTGTCCTTGTAGAACGCGTTCGGATTCTGCTTGAGCATCGCCAGCATCAGCTGATTGATGTTGGTCGATTCGTCCGGTCGCACGTCGCGCGCGATGCCGGACAGCGTATCTCCGGCATCCACGGTGTACTCGTTGCCCGCCGCCGCGCGTTTCGGCGGCGACGCGGCTGGCGCCGGCGCAGGCGCGGGTTTGCTCGGTGCCTCGGCACGCGGAGCTGCAGCCACCACCGGCGGCGCTTTGGCCTTGGGGGCAGGCTTGGGCTTGGGTTCGGGCAGGGTTTGCGTCGGAGCGCGCTCGGGCGCTTTCGCCGCCGCTGTGACCGCGCTGGTACCGCTCGCGGGCGCCATGACCGGCGGATCGAGCAGCACGGTGTATTCGCGGAGCAGACGACCCTTCGGCCAATTCGCTTCGACGAGGAAATCCAGGAACGGCTCCTTGATCACGTCCTTGCTGGTGACCTTGATCACCACATCGCCGTGACTGCCTTTGACCAGCGAGAACTCGAGCGGGACCGCGAGCCGCGAGCGATTGAGTCCGACGCGGTCGAAATCCTCGGCAGCCGCGAGTTGCACGAGCAGCCCTTCTGCCTCGCCGGCGGAGCCCTGAAGGACCGGAATCTCGGCGTCGAGCGGCTGATTGAGCTTGGAATTGACGTGGATCGTGCCCAGCCCCAGCGCGAGGGCGTCCGTTCCGCTCAACGCAAGCGCGATCGCGAGCGACAACTGAAGCGGTCGTTTCATCTGGATAGCCCCCCAACAGGCATTTACGACCGGCCTCGGGACCGTCCCGGCGACCGGCATAGCGTGATGAATTATCTCGAAACGGGCTTATAACACAATCGTAACTATGGATTACAGATACGATTTCGCAACAAACGAAAAAGGGGCCCATTTCCGGGTTCGCGGGCAGGCTGCGCATGGCCTTGGCCGCCCAAGGCGTCGCATTGAACTCTGCGCAAAGCGGCGCCGATCGGCAGACGTTACCGGGTCTTGATGAGGATTTCCGCGATCTGCACCGCGTTGAGAGCAGCGCCCTTGCGGATGTTGTCGGCGACGATCCAGAAGTCCAGACCGCGTGGATGCGAGATGTCGTCGCGGATGCGGCCGACGAAAACGGGGTCTTTCCCGGCCGCATGGGTAACCGGCGTCGGATAACCTCCGGCCTTGCGCTCGTCGACTATCGTGATCCCGGGCGATTTGCGCAGGAGTTCCCTCGCCTCGTCGGCACCCATCTTGGTGCGCGTCTCGATGTGCACGACTTCGGAATGCCCGTAGAAGACCGGCACGCGCACGCAGGTCGGATTCACCTGGATCGAATCGTCTTCGAGGATCTTGCGCGTCTCCCACACGATCTTCATTTCTTCCATCGTGTAACCGTTGTCGGTGAAGTCGCCGCCGTGCGGAATCACGTTGAACGCGATCTGCATCGGATAGACCTTGGTTTCGACGCTCTGGAAGTTGAGGAGTCCGGCGGTCTGCCGGCCGAGCTCCTCCAGCGCGCGGTGGCCGGTACCGGATACCGATTGATAGGTCGCGACGTTGATGCGCTCGATGCCGACGGCACGATGGATCGGTGCCAGCGCGACCAGCATCTGCATCGTCGAGCAATTCGGATTGGCGATGATGCCGCGCGCCTTGTGTTGTGCGATCGCGTGCGGATTCACTTCGCTGATGACGAGCGGAACGTCGGCCTGAAAACGGAACTCCGACGTGTTGTCGATGACAACCGCACCCGCCGCTGCCGCGCGCGGCACATGCTCGCGAGAGACCGAACCGCCGGCGGAAAAGAACGCGACATCGATGCCTTTGAAGTCGAAGTCGGCGAGATTGCGCACGGCAATCGATCGGTTACCGAACTCGACCTTGCTGCCGGCCGAACGTTCACTCGCGAGCGGCACCAGATCGCCGATTGGAAACTTGCGCTCCTTGAGGATCGCGAGCAGCGTTGCGCCGACGGCGCCGGTGGCTCCGGCAATTGCGATATTGAAAGTGGACTTTTCGGACATGGGAGAAGCGTGAATCTCGTTGCGTTGGTTGGGAATAAGCGCGGCGGCGAAACGTTTTCAGTGAAGTTGCAAGGGGCGATCCAGGAATCCGGCCCGCTGCTTCGCGCGGCCTAGGTTTTCGTTCCGCGTATCCGTGGCGCGACATCGCCGACATCGGCACATTGCGCTCGATGGCGCAGCGCGTGATCCATCAGCACCAGCGCGACCATCGCCTCGGCGATCGGCGTCGCGCGGATGCCCACGCACGGATCGTGGCGGCCTTTCGTGACGACTTCGACCGGCTCGCCGGCGAGGTTCACGCTCTTACCCGGAATCAGAATGCTCGAGGTCGGCTTCAGCGCGATCGAAGCGATGACCGGCTGGCCGCTGCTGATCCCGCCGAGAATGCCGCCGGCGTTGTTCGAGAGAAAGCCTTGCGGCGTGATTTCGTCGCGATGTTCGCTGCCTTTTTGCGAGACTGCGGCGAAACCCGCGCCGATCTCGACGCCTTTCACCGCGTTGATCGACATCAGCGCCGAAGCGAGATCGCCGTCGAGCTTGCCGTAGATCGGCTCGCCCCAGCCCGGCGGCACGCCATCGGCGACGACGGTCACGCGCGCACCGACCGAGTCGCCGGCTTTGCGCAAAGCCGTGATGTAGTTTTCAAGCTCCGCCACCATCGAGGCGTCGGGCCAGAAAAACGGATTGGTTTCGACCGCAGTCCAGTCGAACGCGCGCGGCACGAGATCGCCGATCTGCGCGACGTGACCGCGCACGTGAACGCCGAATTTTCCGGCGAGCCATTTTTTTGCGATGACCGCGGCAGCGACACGCATGGTCGTTTCGCGCGCGGACGAGCGCCCGCCGCCGCGATGATCGCGGATGCCGTACTTTTGCAGGTATGTGTAATCGGCGTGCGCAGGCCGGAACGTGTCGACGAGATCGTTGTAGTCCTTCGAGCGTGCGTCGGTGTTGCGGATCAGGAGCGCGATCGGCGTGCCGGTGCTGCGTCCTTCGAACACGCCCGAAAGGATTTCGACGTCGTCGGCTTCGTGCCGCTGCGATGTGTAGCGGCTTTTCCCGGTCGCGCGCCGATCGAGATCGGTGCGGAATTCTTCCGCGGACAACGAAAGTCCCGGCGGACAGCCGTCGACGACGCAGCCGATCGCCGGACCGTGGCTTTCGCCGAAGGTCGTGACGGTGAAGAGTTTTCCGAAAGAGTT
>DASYJJ010000375.1:0-9031 GCA_035996605.1 Rhodanobacteraceae bacterium | reverse complement strand
AGATCATCGTCCGCGACGCGGACCAGCCGCTTTCCTTGAAACGCCTGGCGGCGGCGGTCGGCGTCAGTCCTTTCCATTTTCAACGCAGCTTCAAGGCGATCGTCGGACTGACTCCGAAGGAATGCCAGGAAGCCGAGCGCGTGCGCAGGCTGAAGAGTGGACTCAAGTCTGCCAGCAGCGTGACGTCAGCGATCTACGATGCAGGCTTTGGCTCGTCGAGCCGGGTCTACGAACGCGTCGACACGCGGCTCGGCATGACACCGCTCCAGTACCGGCAGGGCGGACGCGGACTTTCGATCTCGCACGCGACGTCGAAAACGCCATTTGGATTCCTGATGATCGGCGCGACTGATCGCGGCATCTGCTTCATCCAGTTCGGCCATAACGAGAAGGAACTCGAGCGCCAGCTCATCGCCGAATATCCGCAAGCAATGCACGCACCCATGCCGGAAGCGGCGGCCGCGACGTTCGCTGCGTGGATGCGCGCACTCGGCGCCTATCTCGAAGGAAGCACGCGTTCGCTCGAGTTGCCGCTCGATGTTCGCGGCACCGCGTTCCAGATGCGCGTGTGGCGCTATCTGCAGACGATTCCATACGGCGAGGTTCAATCCTATGCGGAAGTCGCGCGCGGGATCGGGCGACCCACTTCTGCGCGCGCCGTCGCCCAGGCTTGCGCGAGCAACGCGGTCGCGCTCGCGATTCCGTGCCACCGCGTCATCCGCGGCAATGGCGAGCTCGGCGGTTACCGCTGGGGCCTTTCGCGCAAGCGCACGTTGCTGGACCGCGAGCGCGCCGCGCGCTCGCGGTGAACGATGACGGATTGTCGATGAGCATGCGTTGGGTGTCGCATGCAGAACGAATCGATTAGCGCGCAGGCGCAGGTGTTAGCGCGTACCAGTCCACGCGTCGAGTCAGATACATGAATCCGCCGATCCCGGCCAGCAGTGCCAGCGACCCCATCAGCAGCGCGTAGTCCTCGCTGACGACGAGGCCGTAGAGAAGCGAATACACAAGCGCCAGCATCGCGCCGAGCAGGACTCCCGCAGTGCGGGTTGCGAGCACGACGGCTGCATAACCGCCGATCATCGTCACGACGCACGTTGCGGCGATCGCGTAGGCGAAGCCGAATCCGATCTGCTCCGAGAGCGCGAGCAATACGACGTAGAACGTGCACAGCGCGAGTCCGACGAGAAGGTACTGCACCGTGTGCACGCGCAAGCCGCGCAGTACTTCGAACAGGAAAAACGCGACGAACGTGAGCGCGATGAACAAGACTCCGTACTTCACCGCGCGCACGTTCTGCTGATAACTGCCGGCCGGCTGCGTCAGCGTTATTCCGAACGAGGACTCGGCCAGCGCTCCGGGACTTTCGCTTTCGCGCCAATGCTGAGCCAAGCGTCGATTCAGATCGAGCACCTGCCACTGCGCCTCGAATCCGTTTGCATCGATGCGCCGCGCCGCGGGGAGGAATGCGCCGTCGAATCCTGGGTCCGGCCACGGGCTCGAGAGATTCACGTCCGTCTTGCGCGCCAGCGGCAGCACCGCAAGGCGCTCGGTGCCCGCGAGCGTCAGCATGAACGAGAACGGCAGCGTTTCCTTCATCGTCGAAGGATCGAGCGCGACAGGTGCGCTCACGGCGGCGATCGCAGCGACGCCATCGGCGCCAGGGCCGAACGAGAGATCGTGCTCGCCGACCGCGATCGTCGAGATCCGGCGGATGCCGCGAACGTCCGCGATGGGCACGCGCAACTCGGCGCGCTGCCATTGCGGCTCGGTGCCGGATCGGGCCAGCGCTGAAATGTCGGATGCCGCGAAATGTCCCTCGACGGTGAGATCCGCCGTATAGACGGCCGTCTCGTAGATGCCGTAGCGACGCAGCCCCGGCGCGAGTTTGCCTGTAATCGCGGCGCGATCCGCAAGAACGTATTCGCGCTCCTCGACGGTGGTCACGACTTTGTCCTGCATCACTTGACGCTTCACCGGTACCACGAGCACCGGCGCGCCCAGCAGTTGTTGAGCGCCCCAGCGCTCCGCGATGTGCTGCGTCGCTTCGCGTGCGCGCCCTTCGCGTTCGCCGACGAGACCGCCGACCTGACTCAGCGGAATAAGCATCAACAATGCCAGGAGGCCAATGCCGAGTACCTTGAACGTTGCGCCTTGAAACGCCTGTGCAACCATTTGTCGCTCCGACTGTCCAAACGACCTGCATTGCGCACGCGGTCGGCGACCAAGGCGCGTCCGTCTGCGGGCGGAATGCGGGCGATTCATGTTCGTCCCGCGGCGCGTGCGGACCGTCAAGTGCAAAGGCGATCACGAAAAATCCGTGATCCCGTCTCGATCTTTGCGACTCGGAAAGGGACAGTATGGCCGCAACATCCTGGTGTCGGATCGGCCGGATTCGGTAGTCGAGCGATGACGCAGTCGAAGACCAGCGACGAGTTGTACAGCGAACAGCGACGCCAGCGCGCCGCGGAACTCATTGCCGCGCTCGTGCGCAAGCGCCGGCGCGTGAGGACGGACGAATCGCTGCTCGACCAGGAAGCGTTGCGGGCCGCGTCGGATTGCGCGCGTCGCGTCGAGCGCGAACTCGCCGACTGACGATCGTCCAAAGCCATTTCCGTTGCGTGATCGCGGTTCCGCGATCGCCTTTTCGATCACTGCCTTAGAACGAAAGCCGCGCGCTGACCTGCACCTGGTTGTCCGTCTGCTGCGGCGAAATCCCTTCTTCACTGCGCTCGTTGCGCGAGCTGTATACGCGCAATGCTTCGCCCGTCAGCCGCAGCCAGTCCAGCGGGCGCCAGTTGAGCGCGAACGTGATCGCGTTGCCGTGTTCGCGCACGCGATTGTCGATGCTGCGCGGCAGCTGTTCGGTCGAGAACGCATCGAAACGGAGTGTCGGCCGCAGCACGCCCGTGTTCCATCCCGCAAGAATATATGCCGCGCGGAAATCCGTCGTCGTGCTGAAGAACGGCGACGGCACGATTTCGGTCGAGCCATCGAGCGCCTGGCCCAGGAAAACGATGTCGCCGACGTCCGCTTCAGCGGCCAGGCTCCAGAATTTCGTGCGCCAGCTGTAGACCGGCGCAGCGCCGCCGCTGAATGTGCTCGGGTCGGCTTCGTTGTCGTAACGCAGCAGCGTGATGCCGCCCTGCCCCGTCGCGTGCCAGCTGCCGCCCGCGTACCAGCCGATCCTGTCGTCGTTTTCGAGGAACGGATTGAAGCGGCGCGGAATCGGAAGCTGGTTGTCCACGGCGTAGACATCCGGCTCGCGAACGCGGCTGCCGATGCCCGACGTCAGATCGCTGAGTGACCAGCCGCGCGCCGCGAGCAACTCGCCGGCGGGATCATTTTGCCGAACCAGCGCGACGATGCCTTCGACGCTCTGTGTTACGCCTCGCCATTCGACACGCGCTTCGGCGCCGATCGTGCGGAATTCCTCGCCGATCCAGCTGTTGATCGCGGACGGCGTCAGCGTCCACGGGCTGGTCCAGCCGATCGCATCGTTTTCGAGCGAAACCGGCGCGAAGAATTCGCCGACCTTGACCGACCAACGCAGCGGCGTCGTCGAAACGGGGCGATAGCGCAAGTACGCTTCGAGCGCGGAAAGCGCGTTGCGATCGGTGGTCTGGTACTGGACATCGGCGAGCGCGAGCAGCGCCGGCGTGATTTGCGCGGTGGCAACCAGACCGGCTTGCACACACGTGAGCGATGTTCCGCCGCCGCCGAATCGGGTCTTGCCGAGTCCGCCGTCGGCCCAGCTGCGTTCGCTGGCGCGCGCGATGAGCCGGCAATCCACATAACCGTGTGCGTCGAATTCCTGCGCGAACCCCAGGCGCATCGCGCTGGCGCATGCAAGCATGGCCAGCGCGAAGGGATATTTCACGAGCTCGTCCCGGCCCGAGTGAGATCCCATTCGGTGCGCGTGAAAAGGCGTTCGGCGGCTTCCGCTGGAAGTGCTCGCGCGATATAGAAACCCTGCGCGTGGTCGCAACCGATCTCGCGCAAATATTCGATCGACGCTCGCGTCTCCACGCCCTCGGCCGTCACGCGGTAGCCGAGCCGGTGCCCGAGCTCGACGATCGAGCGCACCAGCGTGCGATCTGCCGGATCCTCGCCGAGCCGTTGCGTGAACAGACGATCGATCTTGATTTCGCGCACCGGCAAGCGGCGCAGGTACGCAAACGAAGACTGGCCGACTCCGAAGTCGTCGATGGCGAGATCGATGCCGAGATCCGCGAGACGCTTCAAGACCTGGACCGCGATCTCGGGTTCGCCCATGACCGCGCTTTCGGTGAGTTCCAGCACGATGCTGCGCGGTGACACGCCGTGCAGCGAAAGCAGATCGCCGATGCGCCTCGGGAGCTCCGCGTCGTCGAGATCGCGCGCCGAGAGATTCACCGCGACGCGCAGCATGTGTCCGCGCGCAGCCCACTCCTGCGCCTGCGCGATGCTGCTCGCCAGCACCCAGCGCGTCAGGCGGCGGATGTTGCCGGTCTTTTCGGCGAGCGCGACGAAGGTTTCCGGCGGTACGCTGCCACGCTGCGGATGATTCCAGCGCACCAGCGCTTCCACGCTGTCGATGCGGCGATCGCGAAGATTCAGCTTCGGCTGGTAATGCAGGCGCAGATCGTTGCGATCGAGCGCCTCGCGCAGATCCGTCATCAGTGTCAGTCGCTCGGGTCGATGCGGATCGGTGGTCGGATCGTAGACCGCTACCGGATCGGCCGAGTCCAGCGCCGCGATCAATGCAACTTCGGCGCGACGCAGCAGCACACTTGCTTCGCTGCCGTGTTGCGGATACAGCGCGATGCCGATCGCGGGCGCGGTGTCGATGGAGAGATCCGCTTCCTGATACGGCACGCCGAGCGCGTCGAGAATGCGGAAAGCGACCGCGATCGCATCTGTCTTGCCGGTGCCGTCGAGCCATACCGAAAACTGCGCATCGGTAGCGCGCGCAACGAATCCGCGTGCGGCGAACGGGCGCAACTTGGTGCCCGCATCGTGCATCACGTGATCGCAGATCGAATGACCCATGGTCTGGATGATCTCGGGTAGGCGCGCAAGCCCGACCATGAGCAATGCGCCGCTCGCGTTCCCACCGCCGGCCAAAGCGTCGTGTATCGCGGTCTCGGCCGCCTTGCGATTGGGAAGCCCGGTTACTGCGTCGTGCAACGCCTGATGACGAATGCGCTCTTCGCGTTCGCCGATCGCGTGCGTCATATTGGTGAATGCCGAGGCGAGCTGGCTGATCTCGCCGTGGCCGCGCATCGGTTGCGATACCGTGTAGTCGCCGGATTCGACGCGGTGCACGGTCGCCGCGAGCGCCTCGATCGGCTGCGCGACGCTGCGCGCGATCAGCATTGCGCCGATCAGGCCCGCGGCAAGTCCAAGCGCGAGAAGGCTCGCCCACGCGAGGGCGACCGAACGATATGGCTTCAACGCATCGTCCAGCGAATAGCCGAGCACCGCGGCGACCGGCGCGCTGCGCTGCGATTCGCGGAGCCGCGTTGCCAGCGCGACGTATTCGCGTCCGTCCACGTGTACGAGCATCGGGCTTAGCGGCAGCGAATTCCCGGCCGCGGTAAGCGCCGCCGCCAGCGCGACGTCACCGCCGCCGCGCGCGATATCCGTCCAGTGTCCTTTGCCGGTGTCGGTGACGAGCTCGATCGTGTTCGGCAACGCGGAAAGCTGCTGGAGCCGCACGAGCAGCGGATTGTCGACCGGAATTCCCGCGGCGATGAGCGCGATCGGTTCCGGCGCGTACACCGGCACGACGATCATCCAGTACGCCTTGCCGTCCATCGCGACGACCGCGGCGGCCGGACGATCCAGCGCGGCGTCGGCGAGATCGGGAAACGGAAACGATTGGCCGTCCGCCGGCACACTCGCTGTATCCGAGCGGATCGAGCCGTCGAGACCAATCAGCAGCATGCGCTCGGCGCCGATGCGCCGGCCGTGGTTGCGCAGCGCGGAAAGCACGGTGCTCTGATCGCGCTGCGCGATCGCGGCGCGCAATGCGTAGTCGAGCGCGAGGACCTGCACGTTGTCGGCGACGCGGCTGGAGATGTCGTCGAGCTGGCGCGCAACGGCAGCGGCACCGGCGGTAAGCTGGCGTTCGCCTTCTGTAATCAGCGCGCGACGCGCGACGGTGTAGACGAGCAGCGCCGTGAAGATCTGCACCGCCACCAGCGTGGCAACGAAGAGGACCGAGAGGCGCAGTCGGAAGCTCATGGCCTTCAGTACCGTGCGCGATCGCCGGTCTGGCGAGGATCGGGAAGCAGCGACAACGAATACGTCACGTTGACCGGCGCATCGTCGACGGCAACGTCCTGATGCGGCCCGGCCCGGCCGGGACGCAATTGTGGGTGCCATACCTCCAGTTGATAGCTGCCTGTCGGGAGTTGTTCGAAATCGACCCGCCCGTCGTTTGACGAACGCGAAATCCACGGCGCGTCGGAAACGTACAGATGAGTGATCATCTGATCATGGATGTTGCAGCCGACCGAGATTTCACCGACGTGATCGAGTGTGACAGGCGGCGAACTCGCACCCGGCACGATGACGAACTCGAAGGTCTTCGCAGGCGCGAACGAATAAACATGATGGCGCGTGCGGTCGCTGTTGCGGAACACGACCTGGTCGCCCGGGCGGAAGATCTCGACGTAGGGAATGAAGGTCTCGTCGCGCTGATCGATGATCTTCGTCATCGCCGCACGCTGCGACGGTCCGGCTTCGCCTTCCTTGCGCAACGTCACGACCGCATCCGCCACCGGATGACCGTGACCGTCGTCGAGGCGAATGCTCAACGCGCCGGCCGACGCCGGCGCCGCCACTGCGAGCAGCACCCACACGACGAATTGAAGATGACAAGTCACCCATCGGCCCCCGCATGGACGCGACCGGAACGAGTCTAGCGCACGTACCGTGTCGCACCTTGAGGGAAACTGCCCACGTCGGGTGAAGGAAGCGCGAAAAGTATTAGTTCCCCGCGCAGAAAATCGCCTTTTTGCGCGATGCAAAACGTCGCGGCGAAGAAACGTGTCGATGGCTCGCCGCTGGCATTCACTCGGAGGCTGAGCCTGGTCGCGCGGCGTCACTCCTTGCGAGTGATCCCCGACCAAGCCTTGTTTGTCCGTGCGAAAACGCACAGACGTAGAGACAACCGTCGTCCTCAGAATCCCGCGACGACGCAATGTCTGGGGACGCGGGTATCAACGTCGCCCGTTGCGATCGACTGCAAGCATTTGGACCAGTGCAAGAGACATCGATTCGCCCATTTGCGCGACCGCAACGTCCCGACTTGAGCCACGTCCGCGTTCAGGTGCCCGATGTCACCGAGAGTGCAACGCAGCAGCGCTCCAGCGCGTCTGTTGCGCAGGAACGGCAACCGCTTTGGTGGCACACTACGTTCCGGATTTCCGATCGAAAGAATCCAACGAAACTATCTGAGGGGTGCGCATGAAGAGCTATCGCGCGGTGCGAACGCTGCTGGCCGCGGCGTCCGCACTATGGGGTATGGCATCGGCGGCAACGCTGCAGCCGCTGGTGCATCAACCGCCGGTTGCCGTGGACGCGGGGCCGCCGTTCCTGCTTACCGACGGCAGCGTGATGTTCCAGGGCGATTCGTTTACGGATTGGTGGAAACTCACGCCGGACACCTCGGGGAGTTATCTCAACGGTACGTGGACTCAGCTCGCGAGCCTTCCTGCCGCTTGGAATTACGGTCCGTATGCGTTCGCGTCGGCCGTGCTTGCAGATGGGCGCGTTCTGATCGAAGGCGGCGAATACAATCTCGGTGGCCCGTTTTCGCTGACGAACCTCGGCGCGATCTACGATCCGGTAAGCGACAGCTGGACGCAGGTCGACGCGCCGCCCGGCTGGGATTTCATCGGCGATTCCGCTTCCTGCGTGATGCCGAACGGCAAGTTCCTGCTCGGACAGAAACTCGACATGCGCGTCGCCGAACTCGACCCGGCCACGATGACCTGGACCGAGCTCGGCTCCGACGGCAAGAGCGACTTCAACGCCGAGGAAGGCTGGACGCTGCTGCCGGACGGATCGATCCTCACGGTCGATGTCCTCAACACGCCGAACACGGAACGTTACGTCTACACCGATGCGGCGGGCGCCGGAACATGGTCGAGCCTTGGTTCGACTCCACAAGATCTCGCGTGGAACTATCACCTGCCGCCGATTGTTTTTGCAGGCGGCACCTATGACCCGCCGGGCGAAACGGGCACATGCATGTTGCGTCCGGACGCCACGGTGTTCTGTACCGGCGCCTCGGACGATCAGCCCGCCGACATCGCACACAGTGCGGTTTATTCGATCGCGACGTCGAGTTGGACGGCCGGACCCGACTTTCCGGCGGGCGACGACGCGGGCGACACAAGCGCAGTCCTTCTGCCGAGCGGCCATGTGCTGGTCTCCGGCACGGCGGGTCGACTGTATGAATTCGACGGCACGTCGCTGACGCCTGGCCCCAACGGCGGCGGCCTGATGCTGACGCTGCCCACCGGACAAGCCCTGGTCAGCGGCTCGGCGGTGCGCATCTACACGCCGGACGCCGTACCGCCTCCGGATCCGTCGTGGGCGCCGACGATTGCCGACTGGCCAAGCACCTTGGCGCCCGGCGCGACGTATGCGATTTCCGGCACGCAGTTCAACGGGCTTTCGCAGGCGCAAGCCTTCGGCGACGAATTGCAGGCGCCGACCAATTATCCGATCGTACAAATCGTGAACTCCGCAAGCGGACACGTCACGTATGCGCGAACGCATGATCACAGCACGATGGGAGTCGCGACGGGCGATTTGCCGGTCTCGACGAATTTCGATGTGCCAGCCGCACTCGAACCCGGCACGAGCGCGCTTTCTGTCATCGCCAACGGCATTGCATCCGCGCCGACGTGCGTGACGGTGCTGCGCGCCGCCGATGTGATCTTCGCGGACACGTTTGACGGCTGCACGCTCTGAGTTGCTTTTTCGCTTTCAACAAAGGCCGGCGATCGGCCGGCGGGGCGGCGTGCGAAAT
>DASYJJ010000374.1:0-4811 GCA_035996605.1 Rhodanobacteraceae bacterium | reverse complement strand
ATTCCGACGGTCTTTCGATCCAGGGCAAGAACGGCGAATGGATCTGGCGCGCGCTGGTCAATCCGAAGCGGCTGCTGGTCACTTCGTTCGCGCTGGACAGTCCGCTGGGTTTCGGCCTCATGCAGCGGCAACGGTCATTCGCGGAATATCAGGATCTTTCGACGCGCTACGAAGCGCATCCGAGCGCATGGATCGAACCCATCGGCGAATGGGGCAGCGGCCGCGTCGAGCTGGTGCAGATTCCGGCGCCCGACGAGACAAACGACAACATCGTTGCGTACTGGGTGTCCGATCGCGTAGCCGCGCCAAAAGAAGCGATTGATCTGCACTATCGCATCCACTGGCAGAAAGACATCGAGACGCGGCCGACATCGGCCTGGGTCGCGCAGACGCGTCGCGGCAAAGGCTACATGCCCAAACCCGACGCCGGCATCGGCTTCATCGTCGAGTTCACCGGGCCGATGCTGCGCGATCTTCCGGCCGACGCTCCAGTCGGAGCGGACGTCTCGGCGGACGCCAACGGCGCGATCATCGACAAGCAGCTCAAGCGCAATCCGGAAACCGGTGGCGTGCGTCTGGAGCTGCACATTCGTCGCATCGACGAGACGAAACCGATCGAACTGCGCGCCGCATTGCGCAACGGAGACGAGGCATCGGAGACATGGAGCTACGCGCTGCCGCCCGGTTGAATCGCGACGCCGCACCTGCGGCGGTCTGCGATGACTATCTCGCCTCGCTCGCGCTTGCGCCGGAGGACCGCGCGCGTATCGCGCACGCGTGCGCGGGCGCTTTCGACACGCGTGCGGCGATGACCGCGATGCACCGCGCTCTTGCCGACGACAGCAGCGCCGACGTCGCGAATCCCGCGTTCGCTTCGCTTCGCGCGCGGCTCGCACTCGCCGGCGTCAACGGGCGCGATCATGCCGAGATCGTCGCCGACGATCCGCGCCGCGGCCTGCGCCTGATTTCAGCACCACCCATTCGGCGCACGTCGATGGCACCGGAACCGTGGCGTCTCGGCACGATTTTTCCGCTGCTGAGCCGCCGCAGGCGTGCGGCGCGCGCCGACGATTCGCCGTCGCCAAATCGCCGCCCATGGCGATTCGCGGCGGCGTTGCGACGCTTGGTGCTGTTGTTCCTCGTCTTCGCGCAGACTGTTCTGGCGACCGATTTCATGGCCGGCGTGCTGCCTTATCACGGCCGCCAGCCGCTGGAGCTCGGCATCCTTGCCTTGTTCGCGATCCTGATCCTCTGGGTTTCCGCCGGTTTCTGGACCGCGATGGCGGGATTCGTGCTGCAACTGCGCGGACACGATCGCTACGCGATATCGGCGCGCGACGCGCGACACGCATCGCTCGCCGACGGCGTGCGCACCGCGATCGTGATGCCGATCTGCAATGAGGACGTCGCGCGCGTTTTCGCCGGACTTCGTGCGACGTACGATTCAGTCGCACGCACGGGCGAGCTCGCGCGCTTCGATTTCTTCGTGCTGAGCGATTCCAGCGATCCTGACCTTCGCATCGCCGAGCGCGAAGCATGGCTCGACATCTGCCGGCGCACCGGCGGATTCGAGCGCATCTTCTACCGGCGCCGCCAGCATCGCATCAAGCGCAAGAGCGGCAATGTCGCCGACTTCTGCCGGCGCTGGGGCAAGGGTTACGACCACATGGTCGTGATGGACGCCGACAGCGTGATGAGCGGGCGTTGTCTGGTCGAACTGATGCGGCTCATGCAGGCGCATCCGCACGCGGGCATCATCCAGACCGCGCCGCTCGCGTTCGGCCGCGAGACTTTGTACGCGCGCATCCAGCAGTTCGCGACGCGCGTGTACGGGCCGCTGTTCGTCACGGGCCTGCACTTCTGGCAACTCGGCGAATCGCATTACTGGGGACACAACGCGATCATCCGCGTGGCGCCTTTCATGAAGCACTGCGCGCTCGGACGCCTGCCGGGTCGCGGCGCGCTTTCCGGCGAGATCCTCTCGCACGATTTCGTCGAAGCCGCGCTGATGCGCCGCGCCGGATGGGGCGTGTGGATCGCCTACGACCTGCCCGGCAGCTACGAAGAAATGCCGCCGAATCTTCTCGACGAATTGAAGCGCGACCGGCGCTGGTGCCTCGGCAATCTCATCAACTCGCGGCTTTTCTTCGCGCACGGCCTGCATCCGGCGCATCGCGCTGTGTTCGTCACCGGAGTGATGGCGTACCTTTCCGCGCCGCTGTGGTTTCTGTTCCTAGTGCTGTCGACGGTCCTGCTCGCGGTGCACGTGCTGACGGTGCCGACCTATTTCGTCACGCCGAATCAGCTTTTTCCATTGTGGCCGGAATGGCATCCGTCGCGCGCGATCGGGCTTTTCACCGCGACCGCGACCCTGCTGTTCCTGCCGAAGATTCTCGCGGTTGCGCTGATCGCGAAACGCGGTGCCCAACATTTCGGCGGCGTTCCTCGCCTTGCCGCGAGCACGCTTCTCGAGATCGTGTTCTCGATGTTGCTGGCACCGGTGCGCATGCTGTTCCACACGCAGTTCATCGCCGCGGCGTTGCTAGGCTGGAAACTCGCCTGGAAATCGCCGCCGCGCGAAGACACAGAAACGACCTGGAGAGAAGCCTTTCGGCGTCACGGTCTGCACACGCTGATCGGTCTCGTCTGGCTCGCTCTCGTGTATTGGCTCGATCCGTCATTTCTCGGCTGGCTCCTGCCGGTCGCGGGCGCGCTCGCGGTCTCGATTCCTATTTCGGTGTTTTCGAGCCGCGTTTCGCTCGGACGCAGTCTGCGCGGCGAGCGTCTTTTCCTGATTCCCGAGGAATCCTATCCGCCGCGCGTGCTGCGCCGCATGCGCCGGTTCTTTCGCAACGCGTCGCGCGACGCGGGATTTGTCGATGCCGTCGTCGATCCATTGCACAACGCGATCGCATGCGCGGCGGACGTCGCCCGAACGCAGCATTCGGATGCGATCCGGCACGTGCACGAAGAACTCGTCGAGCGTGCGTTGATCGATGGGCCCGCGCCGCTCGCGCTCGAAGAAAAAGCAGCGCTGCTCGGCGATGCGCTCGCGTTGTCGCGTCTGCATTTCGCGGTCTGGACCGCCGATGACGCGCATCCGGACTGGATACGTGCGCGCCGCGGCGCGCTGCGCGCGAACGCACCCACTGCGTCGGCCACGCGGAGCGCCGCATGAAGCGGCGCGAGCTGCTCAAGGCTTCGACGTGTTTTCTCGCAGGTGTCGCGCTGTTGCGCGACGACTCCTGGGCAGCGGGCGCACCGGCGCCGACGGATTCGGCAGGCCGCTTCGACTACGCCGCACTCAAGGGCGAGGCGCGCACGCTGGCCGCGCGGCCCTACGCGACGCCCGCAAAACCAATCCCCGCGGCGGTTGCGCATCTCAAATGGGATCAGTTCCAGGCGATCCGGTTTCGCCCCGACCACGCGTTGTGGGCGGACGCGACAAGCCGCTTCCGCATCGAGTTCTTTCATCTCGGCATGCAGTTCCGGCGCGCGGTGCGCATGCACGAGCTCGTCGATGGCGTTGCGCACGAGATCGCCTACGATCCGAACTTGTTCGATCTTTCGCGGAGCGGTCTTGATTCATCGTCGCTGCCGCACGATCTCGGCTTCGCCGGTTTTCGTGTCGCGTTCGCGCCGGATTTCGGCCGCGACGTCGCCGCATTTCTCGGGGCGAGCTATTTCCGCGCGGTCGGCGGCACATTGCAGTACGGCCTTTCGGCGCGCGGACTCGCTGTCGATTGCGGCCTCGCGAGGCCGGAAGAATTTCCCGATTTCACGGCGTTCTGGCTCGAACGGCCCAAGCCCGACGCAACGACGCTCGTCGTCTACGCGCTGCTCGACTCGCCAAGCATCGCCGGCGCATACCGATTCGAAATCGCACCCGGCGAGCCGTTGGTGATGCGCGTCGATGCGGCGCTCTATCCGCGCAGATCCATCGAGCGACTCGGCGTTGCGCCGCTCACCAGCATGTTCCTGTGCGGCCCGAACGATCGTCGCGTCGACACCGACTGGCGACCGGCGATCCACGATTCCGACGGCCTTGCAATCTGGAACGGCGCAGGAGAACGCATCTGGCGGCCGCTCGTGAATCCGCCGAGCGTGCGCGTGAGTACGTTCGCCGACGATCGTCCGCGCGGCTATGGCCTGTTGCAGCGCGATCGGAATTTCGATCATTACCAGGACGACGGCGTCTGGTACGACCGCCGGCCGAGTCTGTGGGTCGATCCGCTCGATGGATGGAACAAAGGCAGCGTCGATCTGCTCGAGATTCCGATCGCGCACGAGAGTTTCGACAACATCGTCGCGTTCTGGAACCCAGGCGATGCGGCGACGAAGGGCAACGAATATCTCTACGCGTACCGCCTCCACTGGGGATCGAAGATGCCCGCGCCGCCGCCGCTCGCGCAAACCGTCGCGACGTGGACAGGCATCGGCGGACAGGTCGGCGGCAAACGCAAACATTTTTCGCGGCGCTTCGTCATCGACTTCGGCGGCGGCGATCTCGCAAAGCTTGCGGCCGATTCGAAGGTGGAACCGATCATCACGCTCTCGCGCGGACAGACGGAGCTTGTTTCCGCGCGGCCACTTGCATCGATTTCGGGTTGGCGCGCGATGTTCGACGTGCGGCCGCCTGATGCGAGCGGAGAAGCGATCGATATCCGGTTGTTTTTGCGATTGGGGGATCGGGCGTTGACGGAGACGTGGCTTTATCAGTGGACGCCGCGGAAGGGTGATTCTTAGTTTTCTCGGCGTGGTCGGTGTCGTTTGGTCTCGTCGTCCCGGCGAAAGCCGGGATCCATTTGCTT